>NZ_BAAALD010000169.1:0-8282 GCF_039528095.1 Kitasatospora arboriphila | reverse complement strand
GTACAGCGCGGCCCGCTCCCGCATCCCCGCGATCCCGTGGCCCTCGCCACCCGGCAGGGGCCCGGCCGCCCGCGCCGACCGGCCGCTGTCGTCGGCCCCCACCCCCCGCCGGGCGCCGGCGGCCCCGCCCGGTTCGCCGGCGGCCACACCGCCAACCGCAGGCCCGCCGCGCCGTGGCACCTCGCCGACCTGGCCGGCGCCGGCGGCCTGCGCTCCACCGGCAACGACCTCGCCGCCTTCCTGCGCGCCCAGCTCGGCGGGGCGCCCACCGACACCGCCGAGGCGATCGTCCTCACCCGGCAGGTGGAGCACCGCACCGGCCCGTTCTCCTGGACGCACCTCGGCTGGTCGGCGCACCGCTCGCACCCGCAGCAGGGCGGCCACCTGCAGATCTGGCACAACGGCCGCACCGGGGGCTTCGCCTCGTACGCCGGCTTCGACCCGGAGACCGGCACGGCCGTCGCCGTCCTCGGCAACACCGGCCGGTCCGTGGACGCCGCCGGCGCGGGCCTGCTGCGCACCCTGCAGGAGGCTGCCGCCGGCCGGGCGCGCGACGGTCAGTAGGTGTCGGTCCTGACGGAGTGCCAGGCGCCGCCCTGCACCGTGTGGACGGTGAGCTGCCGGTTGGTGGTGTCGCCGTATTCGTCGAAGGAGACCGCCCCGGTCCTGCCGTCGAAGGAGACGCCCGCCATCGCCTCCGCCACCTTGGCCCGGGCGTCGGACGGCAGCGTGCCGCCGTTCGCGGCCACCGCGGACTTGACCGCCTCGATGACGGCCCAGGCCGCGTCGTACGCGTAGGCGCCGTACTGGCCGGCGTCCTCCGGGTAGCTTGCGGCCCGGTAGTCGTCGAGGAAGGCCGTCCCGCCGTTGAGCGCGTCGGTGGGCGCGCCCACCGAGGTGGCCAGGTCGCCCTCGGCCCGGCCGTTCAGCCGGGTGTACTCGGTGTCGAAGATGCCGTCGCCGCCCATCAGCGGCACCGTCGCGCCGCCCTCCTTGAGCTGCCGGGAGAGCGGCGCCGCGTCCGGGTACTCCCCGCCGTAGTAGACCGCCTCGGCGCCGCTGGCGCGGACCTTCGCCGCCAGGGCGGCGTGGTCGGTGCTGCCCGGTTCCACGTGCTCCGAACCGACGACCGTGCCCCCGAGGGCGGCGACCTCGGCGGTGAACCCGTCGGCAAGCCCGGCGCCGTAGGTCTTCCGGTCGTCGATCACGAAGAACTTCGTCTTCTTCGCGACCTTGACGAGGTACCGGGCGGCGAACGGGCCCTGCAGGGCGTCCGTGGTGGTGGTGCGGTAGTACACGGGGTACGGGCGCGACTTGACGCCCTTCTGCCAGTCGCTGCCCAGGGTGAGCACCGGGTTGGTGTTGGCCGGCGAGACGTCCACCAGCCCGGCCGATGCGAACGAGGGCAGCATCGACTGGGCGACGCTGGAGTTCAGCGGACCGACCACGCCGAGCACCCGGTCGTCGGCGACGAGCGCATCGGCGTTCTGCCGGCCGGTCTGCGGCTGGGCCTGGTCGTCCAGCGCCTTCAGCTCGAAGGTGACACCCGGGACGTACGTCCGCCGGTTGGCCGTCCGCACGGCGAGGTCGGCCGAGTTCTTGATGCCGGTACCGAAGCTCGCCAGGCCGCCGGTGAGCGGCGCGTCCACGCCGATCACCACGGTCGTGGTCGCCGTGTCGTTCGACGAGCTGCCGCTGCCCGCGCTGCCGCTGCCGCTGCCGCTGCCGCTGCCGTGGCCGGAGTCCGGCAGGAGGGTCCAGGTCAGGACGCCGCCGACGGCCAGGGTCGCGAGCGCCACCGCCAGGACGGTGGTCTTCCGGCCGATCGGCCGCCTCCCCGGCCGGCCGGCCGTCAGCTCCTCGACGCGGTGGCCCTCCAGGGGCCCGGTGGGCACCCCGTCCTCCGGCGTCCCGTCGGCGGCCGGCTGCGGCAGCCCGTCGGCCGGGGGAGTGGCGTACGGGTTGTCCGGCACCGGCCGGCCCTGCGGCACGTGCGGAAGGTGCGGTGGAACGGCCGGCGGTGCGGCGGGCGGCGCCGGGACGGGCGCAGCCGGCCCGGCCTCCCCGGCAGGTCCGTCCGCGGGCCCGTCCGCGGGCCCTTCGGCGGGGCCTTCGACGGGCTGTTCCGCCGCCGGGGCCTGCGGCGGCGGCGGGGGCGGCTGCCGGTCGGCCGGGACGGGAACGGGGTCCGGTGCGGTCGGCGTCCGCGGCACGGGCGGCGCCGGATCCGGCGCGGGCCCGCCGCCCGCCGTGGTGTCGCCGCGCAGCACCGCCGCCACCAGCTCCTCGGCCTGCGCGACGGTCGCCCGCTCGGCCGGGTCCTTGGCGAGCAGTGCCTCCAGCACCGGGGCGAGCGGCCCGGCGAGCACGGGCGGCCGGTGCGGCCGGGTGAAGATGGCGATGGCGAGGGCGTGCAGGCCCTCGGCGTCGAACGGCGTCCGGCCCTCGACCGCGTGGTACAGCGTGGCGCCGAGCGCCCACAGGTCGTTGGCGGCGGTCGGCCGCTTGCCCTCCAACTGCTCCGGCGGCATGTAGTGCGGGGTGCCGATGACCGTCCCGCTGTGGCTCAGCTTGGTGGTGGCGTCCGCGAGGTGCGCGATGCCGAAGTCGGTGAGGACGACCCGGTCCTTCGTCAGCAGCACGTTGTCCGGCTTGATGTCGCGGTGGACGATCCCGGCTCCGTGCGCCTCGGCGAGCGCGCCGAGCATCGCCGCCCCGATCTCGGCGACCCGGCGCACCGGCAGCGGACCCCGCTCGCGGATCTCGGCGGCGAGCGACCGGCCGCGGACGAACTCCATGACGATGGCCGGCGCGCCGTTGTGCTCGACCACGTCGTGGACGGTGATGATCCCCGGGTGGTTGAGGATGACCGCGGCCCGCGCCTCGCCGGTGAACCGCCGCAGCAGCACGGCGCGCTCGTCGTCCTGCAGCCCGGGCGGGAAGAGGATCTCCTTGACGGCGACCTCGCGGCCGAAGAGGTGCCGGTCCGTCCCGCGCCAGACGCGGCCCATGCCGCCCTGCCCGATCCGCTCGATCAGCTCGTACCGGCCGGCGATGAGTTCCGCGTCGTCCTGGGTCACGGCGGACACTCTAGGGGGCCCGGTGGCGGTCGCGGGCGGGGATCGTACGCGCTGTGATCGATCTGCGCCCGGACGTACACGGACCGGCCTTACGTGCTGGTCAGGCCGCCCGGTACACCTCCGGCGGGCCCGCCGTGCGGTGCTCGCCGACCTCGCCGAACTCGCCGGCCGCGCTCCCCGGGGCCGGTCCCGGTGACCGGTGGGACGAGGTGCCGGCCGCGCCGGGGGTCCTGGCCGCCCTCGGCTCCGCCGCCCGCACGGCCGCCGTGGGAGACCGGTCCGTGGATCCGCCCCGGCTACCCCGGCAGGTCGCGGCGGCGGGCCAGGTAGGCGCGCTCGGCGGTGTTGCCGGCCAGTTCGACGGCCCGGTCGTAGGCGGCGCGGGACTCCCGGCTTCGGCCCAGCCGGCGCAGCAGGTCGGCGCGGGTCGCGTGGTAGGCGTGGTAGCCGGTCAGGGTGTCGCCGAGACGGTCGACGGCGGCCAGCGCCACCCCGGGGCCGTCGAGTTCGGCGAGCGCGACGGCCCGGTTGAGGGCGACGACCGGTGAGGGGTCGAGGCAAAGGAGCTGGTCGTAGAGGGCGACGACCTGCGACCAGTCGGTGTCGTCCACGTGGCGGGCGGAGGTGTGCACGGCGTTGATCGCCGCGAGGACCTGGTAGCGCCCCGGGGCCGCCCCGGTGGCCAGCCGTTCCCGTACCAGCCGGTGGCCCTCGGCGATCAGTACCGTGTCCCAGGCGCCGCGGTCCTGTTCGCCGAGGGCGACCAGGTCGCCGCTGGGGGAGACCCGGGCGGTGCGGCGGGCCTCGGTGAGGAGCATCAGGGCCAGCAGCCCGGCCACCTCGCCGTCCTCGGGCAGGAGTCCGCGGAGCAGCCGGGTGAGCCGGATCGCCTCGGCGGTGAGGTCGTGCCGTACCGGATCGGTGCCGGGGCCGGTCGCCAGGTAGCCCTCGTTGAAGACGAGGTAGAGCACGGCGAGGACCGCGGAGACCCGTTCCGGGAGGTCCTCCGCGGACGGCACCCGGTAGGGGATGCGGGCCGTTTTGATCTTGGCCTTGGCGCGGGTGATCCGCTGCCCCATGGCGCTCTCCTGCACCAGGAAGGCGCGGGCGATCTCGGCGACGGTCAGACCGCCGACCAGACGGAGCGTCAGTGCCACGCGGGCGCCCGTCGCCAGTGCCGGGTGGCAGCAGGTGAAGATCAGCCGCAGCCGCTCGTCGCCGACGGGGCCGAGGGGCTCGGGGGGTTCGTCGTACGCCATCAGGGCCTCCCGCTGCTTGGCGTCGCGCTTGCTCTCGCGCCGGATCCGGTCGATGGCCTTGCGGTTGGCGGTGGTGGTCAGCCAGGCACCGGGGTTGGGCGGCACGCCGTCGGCCGGCCACCGCTCGACCGCCGTGGCGAACGCCTCGGCCACCGCCTCCTCGGCGGTGTCGAGGTCACCGAAACGCCTGGTCAGGGCGGCGACCGCGCGGGCCCACTCCTCGCGGTGGGCGCGGGCGACCGCCTCCCGGACGTCGGTCGTGCTCACAGGACCGGACGCACCTCGACCTTCCGGTTGCAGGCCTTCGAGCCCTCGGACGCCAGTTTGAGGGCCACGTCGAGATCGGCGGCCTCGACGATCCAGAAGCCGACCAGGTACTCCTTCGACTCCACGAAGGGCCCGTCGGTGAACAGCGTCTCCTCACCGCGGTTGTCGATCACGGTCGCGGTGTCGGGTCCGCCGAGGCCGGCGGCGAAGACCCAGTGGCCCTCGGCCCGGAGCCCGTCGTTGAACACGTCGATCGCCGCCATCTCCTCCGCGGTGGCGAGGCGGGAGTCGTCGTGGATCACCGAGAACAGGTACTGCATCGTGAACCATCTCCTGTGCTTCGGGGGCGCCCCTCACGGGCGGCCGCTCACCCCTTCTACGAACGCCTGCGCCCCGATCCGACACCGCCGCCGACGATTTCTCCGAGGCCGCCCCGCGGTCCTGCGGACCGTCACCCGTCCGGGGGGTCGGGGGCGGTCTCCGGGCGGTCGGTGGCGGCGAGCAGGGCGTGGACGGCGGTGGCCATGGTGCGGCGGGCGGCCGCCACGTCGAGCCCGGAGCTGCGCCAGTGGTGCCAGGTGCTCCAGGTGGTGGCGGCGTCCAGTGCGTTGAGCAGGTCGGTGCGGCGGGCCTCGGGCAGCCGGTCCAGCTCGGTGGCGAAGATCTCCGAGATCCGCGTCCGGCCGTAGTCGAGCATCATCCGCACCGCCTCCTGGACGCGCTCGGACGGGTTCTCCAGCCGCATCATGGCCAGCCGCGTCGGGGTGAGCCACTCCAGGATCCGGCCGCGCTGCTCCGCCAGGGCGGCGACCCGCAGCTCCCGCGGGCCGTCGGTCGGCAACGGCTTGATCTGGGAGAGCAGTTGGTCGATCCGCCGGGTGACGGCGGTGTCGGTCAGCTGCGCCATGTCCGCGAAGTGGTGGAACACCAGGCGCCGTGACACGCCGGCCCGTTCGGCCACCCGCTCGGCGGGGAACTGCACCAGGCCCTCGTCGAACAGCGACAGCACCGCGTCGGCGATCTTCTCGCGGGTCAGCCGCCCGCGTTCGGTGCGGCCGTCCGCGGGCTGTTCGGTCCGGCCGTCCACGGGCCGCGCGGCCGGACCGTCAGAGGGTCGCGCGGTCCGGCCCTCCGTGGGCCGTCCGGGGTCAAGGTTCTGCGGCATGCCCGGGCCTCCTTCCGTCACGTTGACATTATTGCACCGCCAGTGCAACGTACTGATTGCACGGAGAGTGCAATGAGTTCGGCGGGGGGCCCGGCGCCACCCCGTCCCCGTACGGAAGGCCGGTGTGCCGATGTTCACCGCCGTGGGGCGCTGGTGCGCCCGCAGACCGAAACGCGTGGTGGCCGCCTGGCTGCTCCTCCTGGCCGCGGCCCTCGCCGCGGTCGGCGTGCTGGGCAGCGTCACCACCGAGGCGGTGTCCATCCCCGGCAGCGACAGCCAGGCCGCCCGGGACCTCGGCGACGAGGCCTTCCCCGGCTCGGCCTCGGGACGCCAGCCGCTCGTCCTGCACACCGCCGCCGACGGGCCGCTGCTCACCTCGCCCGCGAGCACCGAGGCCGTGAAGCAGGCCGCCGCCGCGATCGCCCGCGTCGACCACGTCGTGGCCGTCACCACCCCGTACGACCCGGCCGGCGCCAAGGCGATCTCCGCCGACGGCCGCACCGGCTACCTGTCGGTCGAACTCGACGTCACCGGACGCGAGATCACCCCCGGGATCACCGACCGGATCACCGCCGCGGCCGCCCCGGCCACCGCGGCCGGCATCGAGGTCACCCCGGGCGGCTTCCTCGCCGCCGCCGTCGACAAGGGCTCCACCGGCCACAGCGAGGCGATCGGCCTCGCCGCCGCCTTCGTCGTCCTCGCCCTCACCTTCGGCGGCCTGGTCGCGGCCGGCCTCCCGCTGCTCGCCGGCGGACTCGGCCTCGGCATCTCGCTCTCGGTGCTCGGACTGGTCGGCCACCTGGTCGACATGCCGTCCTCCGGCGAGACCATCGCCGCGATGATCGGCCTCGGCGTCGGCATCGACTACACCCTCTTCGGGCTCACCCGCTTCCGCGAACTCCTCGCCGCCGGAGTCGGCCGCGAGGAGGCCGCCGTCCGCACCACGGCCGGCTCCGGCAAGGCGGTCGCCTTCGCGGGCAGCGCCGTGATCGCCGCACTCGCCGGCCTCGCCCTCGGCGGCATCCCGCTGCTGTACGCCCTCGCGCTCGCCCCCGGCATCGCCGTCCTCGTCGCCGTCGGCATCAACCTGACCCTGCTGCCCGCCGTCCTCGTCCTGCTCGGCCCCCGCCTCGCCGCGAGGCCCCGGCGCGGCGCGAAGGCGGACCAGGCGGGCCCCCGCGGCTGGGGGCGGATCGCCGAGGTCGTCGCCGCCCGGCCGTGGCGCTGCCTGATCGCCGCGACCCTCCTGGTCGGTGCCCTCGCGCTGCCCGCCGCCCAGCTCGCCTTCGGCCAGCTCGACGCGGGATCCAACGCCACCGGCTCCGCGAGCCGCACCGCCTACGACCGGCTCGCCACCGCCTTCGGCCCCGGCATCAACGGCACCCTCCAGGTCACCGACACCCTCGCCACCCCGGCCGAGGGCCCCACCGACGACCGCGTCACCGCCGTCACCCGGGCCCTGCAGACCACCCCGGGCGTGGCCGCCGCCGGGCAGCCGCAGCTCTCTACCGACAAGCACTCCGTCCGCTGGCAGGTCACCCCCGCCACCGCCCCCTCCGACCCCGCCACCGCCGACCTCGTCGACCGGCTGCGCGGCGAGACCCTGCCCGCCGCGGCCGGCCCCGGCGACACCGTCCACGTCGGCGGCACACCCGCCGCCCAGGCCGACCTCAACGACCGGCTGGCCCGCCGGATGCCGCTGGTCGTCGGCTTCGTCCTCGCCATCGCCGGACTCCTGCTGCTGCTCGCCTTCCGCGCCCCGGTCGTCGCGGTGAAGGCCGCCGTGATGAACCTGGTCTCCGTCGGCGCCGCGTACGGCGTGCTCACCGCCGTCTTCCAGCAGGGCCACGGCGCCGGCCTCCTCGGCCTCGACGGGCCGGTGCCGATCCCCGGCTACGTGCCGCTGCTGATGTTCGCGGTGCTGTTCGGGCTCTCCATGGACTACGAGGTGTTCCTGCTGACCGCCGTCCGCACCGCCTACCTCCGGCACCGGGACAACCGCCGCGCCGTCGTGGAGGGCCTCGGCGGCACCGGACGGATCATCAGCTCGGCCGCCCTGATCATGGTGAGCGTCTTCCTGAGCTACCTGCTCTCGGACGACCCCGTGGTGAAGATGTTCGGCATCGGCCTCGCCACCGCCGTCGCCCTGGACGCCACGGTGGTGCGCGGCATCCTGGTGCCCTCGACGATGGTGCTGCTCGGCCGCGGCAACTGGTGGCTCCCGCGCCGCCTGGACGCGCTGCTGCCGCACATCGACATCGAGGGCGACGGGACGGAGGCGCTGCTCGCCCAGGCCGCCGAGCCCGTCGCGACCGAGCCCGCTGCCGCTGCGCCCGGGGCTGCGGAATCCGCGGCCGCCGAGCGGACGGACGCCGAGCAGACCGCCCTGCCCACCGCGGCCGGTGCACCGTGACACCCCGGACGGCGGCCGCCCGCCGCACCCGCGCCACGGCGCCGCGCCCGCCGCGTCCGCCGCGGGCAGCCCTGCGGGGGCGGATCCGTCCGCGGTGG
>NZ_BAAALD010000168.1:0-8702 GCF_039528095.1 Kitasatospora arboriphila | reverse complement strand
GCCTTCCAGCGGACCCTCCGGGCGTTTCGCTCTTTCGTGTTTCCAGCTTATCAGAGGATTTCCCGTCCGTTTCACCGGGCGTTTTCCTTCGACTCGCTTTTTCGTCGCCCCTCTCGGCGCGACTCCGGAACTGTACGGGGCCCGGGGCCCCACAAGCAAATCGCCTCCGCCCGGTGTCGAACCGGGCGGAGGCGAGGTGCTCGGCTCAGCGGACCTCGGTGATCTCCGGGCCGCGTGCGAACGGGTCCAGCGAAGCGCTGTAGCGCTGTTCGCCGCCCTCGGTGGGGGCACCGTCGGCCACCATCTGCGCGTCCTCGGGGAGCTTCAGCACGATCGGGTCGCGCGGCGCCATCGGCGCCTCGCCCCGGACCACGACGGTCTGGCGGAAGACCTCTTCCAGGATGCCGGCCATCTCGGGCTGGACGGCGGCCTGGCCGGAGATCACGCCGCGCAGGAACCAGCGCGGACCGTCGCAGCCGACGAACCGCACCAGCTGGGCGCCGTGGGTGCCGTCGGGCAGCTGGACGGGGACCTGGGCGCGCAGGTGCCAGCCGAGCGTGCCCTCCTCCTCCTCGATCAGGCCGCCCTGCTGGGTGATGCCGTTGGCGATCTCCTCGCGGACCTCGCCCCAGATGCCCTCCGACTTGGGGGCCGCGAAGGCCTGCAGCTGGATCGCACTGTTGCCGAGGACGAGGGTCGCGGCGACGATCGCGTCACCGGCGACCTCGACGCGCAGCTCCATGCCCTCGACCCCGGGGACCAGCAGACCCCCGAGGTCCACTCGCCCCTCCTCGGGCTGCTCGAGCTCGGAGATGTCCCACGGCCCGTCCGGGCGCGGTGCCGGCGGCAGGCCGACCCGGTCGGCGGGGTCCAGCTCGGTGTCGTTCTCGCTCTCGGCGGAACCTTCGACGTCATCGGCCGTCTCGTCGGCGCTGGTGGCGTCCTCGGCGAGCTGCTCGACAGCGTCCTCGCTCTTGTGGCGACGACGGAACACGGTCACTGTCCTTCCCGGTCCAAGACCGAATCCAAGACCGAAGCGAATACCTGCTCGGCTACTGCGAGACCGCGGGCATGCTAGACCGCGGCGTGGCCGCCGGTCGACCCGAACCCGCCTTCGGCTCGCGCCGACCCTGGCAGCTCGGCCACCTCGTGGAAACGCGCCCTCTCCACCTGCTGGATGACCAGCTGGGCGATGCGGTCCCCTCGACGGAAGCTGACGGCCTCGCGCGGGTCCAGGTTGACGACGATCACCTTGATCTCACCACGGTACCCGGCATCGACCGTCCCCGGGGCGTTCACAAGGGCAACTCCGCAACGAGCTGCGAGGCCCGAACGCGGGTGCACGAACGCCGCGTAACCGTCCGGCAGCGCAATGGCGACGCCGGTGGGGAGGACGGCCCGCTCGCCGGGGGCCAGTTCGGCGTCGACGGTGGTGCGCAGGTCGGCTCCGGCGTCGCCGGGGTGCTCGTAGCCGGGCATCGGGAGATCGGCGTCGATCCGCCTGATCAGGACGTCCACCGGCGGACGGGCGGTGCTGGTCACGGGTTCACCTCGAAGGCTCTGGCGCGCTTGAACAGGTCCGGGTCGTCCAAGGCCTTCTTGATGTCCTCGGGACGACCGTGCGTGGTGAAGTGTTCCAGCTTCACCTGGATGAAGAGCGCCTGCGCCCGGATGGCGACCGGTCCGTCGGGGCCGCCGATGCGGCCCTCGGCCGCGCTGTAGACCTTGCGGCCGTGCACGCCCGTCACCCAGGCGTGGATGTGCAGCTCGCTGTCGACCGGCACCGGACGGA
This sequence comes from Kitasatospora arboriphila, assembly GCF_039528095.1. Taxonomy (NCBI): domain Bacteria; kingdom Bacillati; phylum Actinomycetota; class Actinomycetes; order Kitasatosporales; family Streptomycetaceae; genus Kitasatospora; species Kitasatospora arboriphila. The sequence continues at coordinate 6,910 of NZ_BAAALD010000168.1, read as the reverse complement.
CGAAGTCGGTCTCCAGCCGGCCGGTCACGGCGGGGGCGTGCAGCAGCCAGTTGAGGGTGCCGAGCGTCTCGTCCATCGCGGTGGTGAGCAGACCGCCGTGGGCGAGGCCGGGTCCGCCCTGGTGCACCGCGCGGACGGTGAACCTCGCGTCGACGGTGAGGCCCTCCCCGGCCACCGCGGTCAGCTGCAGCCCGTCGGGGCGCTGCGGGCCGCAGCCGAAGCAGAGGTCGTAGTGGGGCTCGATCGGCGTGCCGGGGGCCGGCGCGCCGGGCGCACGGGGCGGCAGCACGGCGTCGGCGGGCGGCGTGGTCGGCGGCGGGGCGGCGGGGCGGGGCAGCGGCGCGGGGGCGCCCTGCGGCGCGGCGGCGGGGGCGGTGGAACCGGTCACGGTCGCGATGCTACCCGCCAGTAGCAAACGGCGGGAGGGGCGTGGGCGGAAGCGGCCGTGCGGGCGCCCACAATAGGGGGCATGTACGACGAACGCCTCACCGTCCCGCGGTCCTGGTGGCTGCTCCCGCTCGTGACGGGCCTGTCCCTCGGCCTGGTCCTGCTGCGCTTCAGCGGCCTCGGCGCCCTGATCGGCCTGGTGGTCGGCATCGCCGCCGGCGCGGCCGCGCTCAGCTCCTACGGCTCGGCCCGGATCCGGGTGGTCCAGGGCTCGCTGGTGGCCGGGCAGGCCCGGATCCCGGTGGACGCGCTCGGCACGGCCGAGGTGCTCAACCCGGCGGAGGCGGTCGCCTGGCGCGGTGTGAAGGCGGACCCGCGGGCCTTCATGCTGCTGCGCAGCTACGTGCCGACGGCGCTGCGGGTGGAGGTCACCGACCCGTCCGACCCGACGCCGTACCTGTACCTGTCCACCCGCTCGCCGCAGAAGCTGGCGGACGCGCTGCAGGGTGCCCGCCGGGCCGCCCAGCGCTGAGCCGCGGGGGAAGGCCGCCGGGCCCGGGCGGACGTGCCGCGGACGGGCCCGGAAACGGAGGAGGGACGGCTCCGCGGGTGGCGGACCGTCCCATTGCTCCTGTGGTCGCAGGCGCCCGGCCTGCGGGTACGGCCCCCGTACGGGGCCCGCGTCTGCTGCCTCCGGCCTTGCTGCCCAGGGCCGGCGGGGTGGCCTTCCGGGCCGACGGTGAGGCGTCGGGCCCGGGCCATTCCGCACCGTGCTCAGGCGCCGCAGTCCCGGCAGATCGGCTGACCGTTCTTCTCGCTGTAGAGCTGGCTGCGGTGGTGCACCAGGAAGCAGCTCATGCAGGTGAACTCGTCGGCCTGGCGCGGCAGCACCCGGACCGACAGCTCCTCGTTCGAGAGGTCGGCGCCGGGGAGCTCCAGACCCTCCGCCGCGTCGAACTCGTCGATGTCGACCGAACCGGTCGTCTTCTCGTTCCGCCGCGCCTTCAGTTCCTCGATGCTGTCCTCGTTGAGGTCGTCATCGGTCTTGCGTGGGGTGTCGTAGTCCGTAGCCATGTTTTCGCTCTCCCCCTTTGGGTGTGTGCGGTATCTCCAGCGCACGTAACGCATGGGGGGCCGGTCTTGTGCCCGACCCGAGGCGGAGATTTTGCCTTACTTCAAGCCCCGTTACTCAATCGACACCCGGTTTCGGACCCGTTGGGGTGACCGAACGGGGTTCGAACACCACCGCGGGTGGTCGGCCCGGTCGGGCCGGGACGGGGCCCGGACGACTACCTTGGGTAGCGGCGCCCCTGCCGTTCCTTCACCAATTGACCCTGGCCACAGCACATTTGGCGACAGATCGACATTTTCGGGACCTCTCCGACCGGTCACCCAGCGCCACGGCGCCCGACCGGAGGTCGAGCGCCGTGCGGCGCGGCGCGGGTGCATCGAATGGCCCGATGTGAACTTGGTCACATCTCACACCTTTCCGGAGAATCCCGGACATTCCCGGTGCGGCCGGACGGCCCCGCGGACGCCCTCGCGGAACGGCCGGATCAGGCCTTCGCGGCGGCCGCGGCGGCCCGGCGGGCGAGCAGCGCGGCCTGGCGCTCGTCGAACTTGGTGGCCTGGGCGTCCAGGCCGTCCAGGAAGGCGCCGAGCTGCTCCTGGGCCTGCTGGCCGGAGCCGCCGAGCCCGGTGGTCTCCAGGACCTTCAGGTGGCGCAGCACGGGCTGCAGCACGTCGTCGTGGTGGATGCGCAGGTTGTAGACGCCGCCGATGGCGATCTGGGCGGCGGAGCGCTCGAAGCCGGGCATGCCGTGGCCGGGCATCCGGAAGTTGGTGACGACCTCGGTGATGGCGTTCATCGCCTCGTCCGGGGCGATCTCCATGGCCGCCTTCAGCAGGTTCCGGTAGAAGACCATGTGCAGGTTCTCGTCGTTGGCGATCTTCGCCAGCAGCTGGTCGCACAGCGGGTCGCCGGAGTGGTGGCCGGTGTTGCGGTGCGCGATGCGGGTCGCGAGCTCCTGGAAGGCCACGTAGGCCACCGAGTGCAGCATGCTGTGCGCGTTGTCGGACTCGAAGCCCTCCGACATGTGCGCCATGCGGGCCCGCTCCAGCTCGACCGGGTCCACGGCGCGGGTGGCCAGCAGGTAGTCGCGGATGGCTATGCCGTGCCGGCCCTCCTCGGCCGTCCAGCGGTGCACCCAGGTGCCCCAGGCGCCCTCGCGGCCGAACATGGTCGCGATCTCGTGGTGGTAGCTCGGGAGGTTGTCCTCGGTGAGCAGGTTGACCACCAGCGAGATCCGCGCCAGCGGGGTCACCTTGGACTGCGCGGGCGCCCACGCCTCCCCGCCGAGCACGCCGTCGAAGTCCCGCCCCTGGCTCCACGGCACGTACTCGTGGGGCATCCACTCCTTGGCGACCTTGAGGTGCCGGTTCAGCTCGCCCTCGACGACCTCTTCGAGGGCCAGGATCAGCTTGGCGTCGGTCCAGGCGGTCGACGCGGGCGGTGCGGTGCGCTGGACGGGTGCGATGGTCACGGCTGGTGCTCCTGTGTGCGGCGTCCGGCGCGTCGGGCGGGGTGGGGCCGACGGCGGCGGCGCGGACGGTGACGGAACGGGGACGGGGACGGGGGCGGGTGGCACGAGCGCGGAGGCGGACGCGGCGGCCGTCCGGGTCGGCCCACTTACGGATGCGTAGGTTACGACACCGTAAGTTGTTTCGGCCGCAAAAGACAAGCCGCCCCCTGCCAGCGCTTATGTCGTCTTGACACGGCCGGAGGGGGCGGCGGGGGCGGTCGGCGATCGGTCGCGCACGGAGCGGCGCGGCCGGGTGCGGCGGCGTCGGCGCCGCACCGGCCCCCCCCCCCGCCCCGGAGGGGTCCGGGACGGCGGCGGAAGGGGTCGGGAAGGGGCCTGGCGGGGCCCTGAACGGACTCGGCGGGCCGGGTGTGCGTCAGGGCCCGGGGATGCGCACCCGGATCGTCAGGCCGCCGCCGGGGCGCGGCGTGGCCTCGATGGTGCCGCCGTGCGCGCGGACCACCGAACGGACGATGGACAGGCCGAGGCCGACGCCCTTGTCGCTGCGGGTCCGGTCGGCGCCCTTGACCCGGCGGAACGGCTCGAAGATGTGCTCCATCTCGTAGCCGGGCACCACCGGGCCGGTGTTGGAGACGACCAGCTCGCCGACGCCGCCCGGGGCGGGCGTGGTGGACATCTCCACCCAGCCGTCCGGGGTGTTGTAGCGCACCGCGTTCTGCAGCAGGTTGAGCGCGATCCGCTCCAGCAGCACGCCGTTGCCGGAGACCGTCACCGGGTGGAGCTCGGAGCGGAGCTCGACCTCGCGGGTCGCCGCCTCGGGCCTCAGCTGCTCCAGGGCCCGCAGGGCGACCTCGGAGAGCTCGACCGGGCGCCGGTCGGTGATCTCGTTGTCGCTGCGGGCGAGCAGCAGCAGGCCCTCGACGAGCTGCTCGCTGCGCTCGTTGGTGGCGAGCAGGGTCTTGCCGAGCTGCTGCACCTCGGGCGAGGCCTCCGGGTCGGCGAGCTGGACCTCCAGCAGCGTCCGGTTGATCGCCAGCGGGGTGCGCAACTCGTGCGAGGCGTTGGCGACGAAACGGCGTTGCGAGTCGAAGGAGCGGTCGAGCCGGTCGAGCATGTCGTCGAAGGTGTCGGCGAGCTCCTTCAGCTCGTCGTCGGGCCCGTCGAGCTGGATGCGGCGGTGCAGGTCGGAGCCGGCGACCTCGCGGGCGGTGCGGGTGATCCGGCCGAGCGGGCGCAGCACCCGGCCGGCCATCGCGTAGCCGGCCGCGAAGGCGATCACGGCGAGGCAGATCAGGGCGGTGAGGGCCTTGCGCAGCAGGGTGTTGAGCGACCGCTCGGCCTCGATGTCCTGGTAGTGGTTGAGCCAGCGGGTCAGCTCCGCCTGGCTGTTGATGACCTCGCCGTCGGGGGTGGTGAGGGAGACGCCGGGGCCCAGCCGCAGGGTGGGCAGGGTGGCGCTCTGCATGGCCTCGCGGACGAAGTAGTACATGAGCAGCAGCAGGACGACGCCGGCCATCAGGAACATCCCGCCGTAGAGCAGGGTGAGCCTGATCCGCACGGTGGGGCGCAGCGACAGCCAGGCGAACAGTCCGTCGCCGGGGTGGTACTGCGTGGCGGGCCGCCCGGCGGCGGCCGCGCCGATCGGGGTGCGGGCCGGGTGCTGCTGGACCGGGCCCGGGCCGCCGGCGGGGGGGGGGGGGGGCCACCCCGGCCCGCTGACACCGCCGCCCCGGGTTGCGGAGCGCCTCGGGTGCGCGCCGCAGCCGGGGCGACACCGGCCTCCCGCCACGACCGCACACCGGATCCCCCGGCCGCCCGCAGCGAACTCCGTGAGCACCACCGCCAAAGACGACCCCGGCGCCGCCCGGAGAGACCGAGGAGTCCGCCCATGACCGGCACCCCCGAAAGCCCCGCGACCCCCACCGTCGGCGATCTCATGAGCCCCCCGGCGCTGCAGATCGGCGACGACGTCACGGTCGACACCGCGCTGGACATCCTGCAGAGCTCCGGCGCCGACCACCTCCTGGTCCACGACGAGGACGGCCGCTGCACAGGGCTGCTGACCCGCCTGCACCTGGCACCCTTCCAGGCCCGGTCCTGGTACACCGAGCGCACCCCGGTACGCGACGTCCCGCTCGACCGGGCGCCCTTCGCCACCGCCGACATGCCCGCGGCCACCGCGGCTGCCACCATGCGCTCCCGCGAGCTGGACATGTGGCCGGTGGTGGACCACGACGGCCACACCGTCGGCCTGCTCACCCTGCCGGACGGTCTCCGCCACGCCTGGGTCCACGGGCACGGCACGGGTCGTCCTGCTACGGCGTAACAGCGCTCGACGCCGCCCGCCCGGCCCGCGCTTTCGCCGCCGGGCACAGGACATCACCTCGCTCGGATCCGTGGTGGGCCTCGTCGGCAGGGGGCGGCCCGTGCGGGCAGCGTCGGTCCCGTGAGCCTCTTCCCGGTCGACCGGTCGACCGTCGGACCGGAATCGCCGCCGGGCGGTGGCGTCCGGGGCATGGACACCTGCGTCGAGATCACGGCACCGGGCCACGGACTGCCGGATCAGCAGGCCCTCTGCGGGCGTGGAGCCGTGAGGCGGTCGCCGGCGCTCGACCCCACCAGGGATCCACCGGCTCCCGACCCGGTGCCGCTGGCGCTCTGTGTCCCAGGACCGCACAGCAAGCGCCGGGCAAGGCGTTCGGCGGAATCCCACAGCTGCTGGCGGCCGGTTTGAACGGGGTGGCGTTGATGATTTCGGGTGGGCCGAACGCTCTGCTGCGGGCACGGTCCACGGCCGCGGACCGGGCGGTGCCGATGGTCCTGATCGCACCGGGCGCCGGGGCGCACCAGGGTTGCGGAGATCACCGGTGCCAGGGACCTGTCCCGGTCTGCGCCACGACCGAGGACACCGCCCGGCACGGGCAGGATGCGGCCGCATCCGGCGCGTAGACGGGGCCGGGCCGGGCAGACGCCTGATTCGGAGAAAACCTCGCCACGACCGGAAGCCGTCATGTGCCCCTCTCCCCACCCCGTCGTATCCGACCGGCGTCGACTGGACTTCCTTCCCGGCGGAGAGGCGGACTGCGTGAGCGAGGGCCTGGACTTCACCCGCACCGCCCTCGCCGACTGGCACCTGACGACCGCCGCCGGCCAGGCGGCCGCCGACGCCGCCCTCGTCGCCGCCGAACTCCTCGCCAACGCCGCCGACCACGCCGGCCGGCCCCTGGCCCTCCAACTCCAACGGTCGCCGGTACGGCTACGGATCGCCGTCACCGACCCCAGCCCGACCCCGCCGCGACTGGTGGAACCGCACCAGCCGCAGACGCCGCACGGGCACGGCCTGGTCGTCGTCGACCGGATCACCGCCGACTGGGGTTGCACCCCCGACGGTGACGGCAAGACCGTCTGGGCCGACCTCCCCCTGCCTGGCCCGGATCCCGGTCCCACCGCCGCACCGGATCCTCAACGAGCACGTCAAGCCGCCTTGGCGGACCCCGACCCGCACCTCGACACCTGACCTGTCCGGCGCACCTCGATCGGTCACCCGCGGACACCAGCCGGCGTGCAGTCCGAACCCGCCGGCCACGGCCCGCGCCCAAGACGCCACCGTCACACCCGTGGCCGGACGCCGAAACCCACGGCGCGCGCACGAACAGGGGCCCCGCCGGCGGCTACCGGCGCCCTGTTCTCCCGGCCTCGCCACGACGCCGACCCCGTGCACCATCGCCCGCCAGCGCACCCGACCGAGCGCACCAGGATCCTCGCCGAGCCCCTCGCAGTCGCGCGCAGCAGGCCGCCCGTCGGCACCCTGGCGGACATGCAGGAGACACGCCCTGCAGGACGGCTCCACCCGGACAGGGACCCACCCGTTCCCCTCGGCAGCCCGCGGTCCGACGGCTGCGCAGCTCGCCTTCCCCGGCGCTGGCCGTCGCCCGAATTCATGTCTGACAAAACCGGCATTCGGGTTCATACTTGTTTTG
>NZ_BAAALD010000167.1:0-8843 GCF_039528095.1 Kitasatospora arboriphila | reverse complement strand
GGGCCCCGCCCCCCGCGCCCGCGGCCCCTCCCCGGCGCCCGCCGCGGCCCGCACCGCGACGGCCATCTCGGCGGCACCGTCGAGGGCGACGGCGCCGATGATCTCGCGCTTGCCGCGGAAATGGCTGTAGAGGACGGGCTGGCTGTACTCGATGCGCTCGGCGAGCCGACGGGTGGTGACCGCGTCCCACCCCTGCTGCTCGGCGAGTTCACGGGCCGTGGCCACGATGAGGCGTTCGCGGTCCGCCCGTTCGCGTTCCTTGCGTTGCTGTACCGACATGCTCCGATCCTAGCATCGCTAGACAATCGAGCGGCAGCAGTACTAGCGTTGCCTCATCGGCTAGCAATGCTAGATTCCAGGAGGGGTCGTCATGCTCCACGCGCTCGAGGTCTTCACCACCGTGGCCGTCGGTCTGATGGTGGGGGTGGAGTTCTCCGTCGCCTTCGTCATGAACCCGATCTTCAAAGCACTTCCCGAGGAGAGCCGGGTGCTGGGCCGCGCCCACGGGGGCCGGATGCTCGGCGCCGTGATGCCCGTCTGGTACATCGGCTCGCTCGTCCTCAGCGTCGTCTGGGCCGTCGCCGGGCGGCACCACCAGGGCACCGGCCTGGTCGTCACCGCCGCCGCACTGCTGATCGTCAGCGTGGTGATGTCGCTCCTGCTGCTCGTCCCGATCAACAACCGGAGCAAGACCTGGACCGGTGAGAACCGGCCCGAGGACTGGGAGGAGCAGGGGGACCGCTGGGACCGCTACCACTACGTCCGCGTCGCCGTCCTCATCGGCGCCTTCACCCTGCTGGTCGCCGCCCTCGCCTGAACCCGCGGCGCAGAACGTGCACGTACGGGCGCCCTTTGAGGCCGCGCCCTAGCGCGGGACGTGCTGTTCGCCGAGCGTGCGCAGGCCGCGGGTGAGTGCGGTGCGCTGCGGTTCGGTGAGCCCCGCGGTCAGTTCGGCGTCCGCGGCCTCGGCGGCCTCCGCGCAGCGGGCGAGCAGCCGTCGGCCCTCGGCGGTGAGGGTGAGGACCTGGCGGCGGCGGTCCTCCGGGTCGCGGACGCGTTCGACCGCGCCGAGTTCCTGGAGCTGGTCGGCGAGTGCCACGATCAGGCTGGGGGCGACGCCGAGGCGGGTGGCCAGCTCCTGTTGCGAGGCGGCGGATCCGGCGTCGAGTGCGGCCAACAGGCCGGCGTGCTTGGGCTTGAGTCCGAGCTCCTCGACCCGGTCGGCGAAGCGGTCGGACGCCAGGGCGCCGAGGGTGCCCAGGTTGAAGACGATCGTGGCGCGCAGTGCCGCCGCTCCCTTGACATCGCTCATGACGAGAATGGTACCGTCCTCATATCGTTCGAAGCTCGAATGATTCAGGGGGAGTCGGAATGGACGTTCTGTCGGCGGCCAACGCACTGGCCGCACTGGTGAGCGCGGGATCGAGCGTGGCGGGGGTGCTGCGCCCGGGCCTGGGGCTGCCCGAGGGCGAGCCGGTCACGGCCGGGGCGCACGTGTACGCCCGGGCGTACGCCGCGCGGGCCGTGCCCCTGGGGGTGGCGACCGCGGTGGCGGTGACCGCGGGCGGCGCGGCGGTGGCCTGGCCGATGCTGCTGGTGTCCGGTCTGGCGCAGGTGGGGGACTCGGCGATCGGCTTCCGGCAGCGCAACCTCGGCATGGGCTTCGGGGCCGGCGCGTTCGCGGTGCTGCACCTGGTCTCCGCCTGGTGGGTGGCCCGGTGAACGGGGTGACGGCGGTCGACGTCCTGGCGTTCGGCGCCGAGCTGGCCGTCTACGCGGCGGCCGGCTGGTGGGCGTGGCGCAGGCCCGGCCGGCGCGTCGTGCGGCTGGTCGCCGCCGCGGCGTCGGTGGCCGGACTCGCCCTGCTGTGGGGGTGGTTCGCGGCACCCACGGCCGACCACCCGCTGCACGGGGCGGCCCGGGTGGCGTTCGAGTTCTGCTGGTTCGGTGCGGGTGCGGCGGCCGCGTTCCGTGCGGCCACCGCGAGGTCGCGGATGTCCGGAGGGCCCGGCCGGCCGGGGCGTTGAGCGTGTCGCCGTCCGGCCCGCCCGAAATCGGCCACCGGGCGGGCGCGGGACGGGGGGCTCACCCTGTGGGGTCCCCCATGTGCGACATCCCGACGCCGATGAGGCCTGCCAGCAGGGCGAGGACCGCCACCACGATCACGACCGCGGCCAGTGCCGCGAAGCGGACCTTCTCCCGGAGCGAGCTCTCGGGCCGCGCGATCCCGACACCGTCCTCCGGCTGCGGCGGCGTCCACAGCTCTCCCCACATCTGGCCCATGTGCTCCGTCCCTTCCGATCGGCCGTCGCCACCATGATCCGGAACGCCGGCGGGGCGCGGCCTGAGTGCCCGTACTCAATTCCCGGGACGGGAGCGGGGCGGGCCGAAGGTCGAGCGGCAGGACGGTGGCGGATGTCGTCGCCGCTCTGGGACGATCGCCGGGCCGTCGGAAGATCATGGGGAGGAAACATGGCCGGAGTGGTCTTGCTCGGTCTGCTGGTGCTCGCCGCCGCAGGGGCGGTCTGTGTGGTGTGGGCCGCGCGCGGCGCGCCGCGCGGGGTCCGCGCCGTCGCGGCCGTGACGATCGTCGCGGGCGAGGTGCTGCAACAGCTCGACGCGGGCCGGGGCCGCCGCCCGAAGCGGTCGGGCGGCGACGGCGACTGAGGCGCGCCGCGCCGTCGCATCCCGTGGCGAGGTCCGCCCGGCGGGCGCCGGCCCGCTCCCGTACGGGGCGCGCCGCCTCGGGCCGGAGGTCTGGACCATTTGACTTCGAGTGCACTCCAGCAACCAAACTGTCGCCCGCGGGCCGCAGTTGGCGGTCCGTGGGAGGAGAACTGGCATGCAGTACCGCACGATCGGCACCGACCCGAAGACCCGCCGCGAGGTCAGTGTGCTCAGCCTCGGCGCCATGCTGATGGGAACGCTGACCGACGAGGCCACCTCGTTCGCCGTGCTGGACCGCTACGTCGAGGCCGGCGGTACGTTCATCGACACCGCCAACAACTACGCCTACTGGATCGACGGCAGCCAGGGCGGCGCGAGCGAGGAGCTCATCGGCCGCTGGCGCCGCAGCCGGGGCATCACCGACGAGGTGGTGATCGCCACCAAGCTCGGCGCCCGGCCGCTCGCGCCCGGCACCGGCTACGTGGAGAACGGCGAGGGACTGTCGGCCGAGATCATCAGGGAGCAGTCCGAGCGGAGCCGGCAGCGGCTCGGCGTCGAGAAGCTCGACCTGCTGTACGCGCACATCGAGGACACCCGGGTGCCGCTGGCCGAGACGGTCGAGGCCTTCGGCGCACTGGTGGACGAAGGGTCCGTGGGCCTGCTGGGCGTCAGCAACCACTGGAGCTGGCGGATCGAGCGGGCCCGCAACCTCGCGGCGGCGGCCGGGCTGCCCGGGTACGAGGTGCTCCAGTACAGCCACAGCTACTTCCGCCGGCGGGCCGACCTGCCAGGCGCACTCAGCCCCGACGGCGACCAGGGCGCGGTTGCGGGCGACCTGCTGGCCTACGTCCGGGAGAACCCCTCGCTCGCACTGGTCGCGTACTCGCCGCTGCTCGGCGGCGGCTACGTCCGGGCGGACAAGCCGCTCGGTGCGGCCTTCGAGCATGCCGGCACCCCCGCCCGGCGGGCCGCGCTGACCGCGGTGGCGGCCGAGACCGGAGCCACCGTCAACCAGGTGGTGCTGGCCTGGCTGATCGGCGGCGAGGTCCCGGTCGTCCCGCTGGTCGGTGCCTCCTCGGTGGCCCAGCTGGACGAGAGCCTGGCCGCCCTCGACCTCACCCTGACGGCCGACCAGCGGGCCAGGCTCGACGCCGCCCACTGACCGGCGTCACGGGTGCGCCGCGGCAGCCCGGGCCCTGACCGGGAGCCGGACCGGGAGCCGGACCGGGAGCCGGACCGGTCGGCCGGGGGCGGTCGTCAGTCCTCGCCGGTGGCGACGACCACCACCGCGTGGCCGTTGCCGATGCCGACGACGGCCGCGTCGAAGGTGGCCTCGCTGACCGGCGCCCAGTGGACGTTGCCCGTGGCGCCCTCCCGGTAGGCGGCGTAGCCGTTGGCCCGCCAGTCGGCGCCGGGCCCGAGCAGGTCGACGAGACCCCGGGCGACCGCCTCCGCGACGGGCCGCAGGCCGCCTTCGCCGGTGCGGTACACGAGGTCGCGCAGGAGCGTGGCCGCGGTCCACGGGACGATCTCCCCGGGCGGGATCCCGATCTTGAGGGCCGCGTCCATCCGCGCGGGGTCGCGGGGCCCGCCGTGGCCGTGCCGGCAGTCCCGGCAGTGCACCGCGAGCAGGCCGGTGGGCTCCAGCACGTCCCAGCAGAGCTGCCCGTGGCTGCGGCCGTCGTCGGGCCCGAGGTGGACGACGCGGTGCCGCGACGCCCCCAGTTCGGCGAGCCACGTCGCGAGGTCGGGATCGGGCCCGAGGTCGTACGGCTCCGGTCGAAGCCCGAAGGAGAGGTCCATGCATGCCCCCGTGGGACCGCGCGGGCGCCGCGCGGCCGATGGTGTCCGACGGCCGCCGGTCCGGCGGCCCGCCAGGTAGGACGGCCTCCGGCGCCGTGGCGTTCCGGATCGCGGGGACTCCGTCGGTCCGCCCGTTCGGCCTCCGCGGGCCGGAGCGGCCCGGCGGTTCCTTCACCCGGCCGGCCGCGCGCCCTCCGCCCGATCGTGTGGCGCGTCCGCAATCCGTGGTGGCGGTGGTTGCGCGGCCGCGGTCCGGACGCGATAAGGGACGCATGGCGCACACTGTCGAGAACGCGGACGTCGAGATCAAGGTCACCGTGTCCGGCGAGGCGACCGCGGAGGCCTGCGGGACGCTGGAGCTGGACCCCGAGGACGGGAGGCACCGCACCGTCCACTTCTGGGACAGTCCGCGCCGCAGCAACGGCGGCGTCGAGTTGCCGCTGCTGGACGACGGCCTGGTGATCCGTCTGCGGAAGACCAAGAAGTCGGACAAGGACGATCTGACGGTGAAGCTCCGCCCCTGCGACCCCGACCGGCTCCCCGTCGGTTGGCGGACGCCGCAGGAACAGGAGGAGTGGGAGTTCAAGATCGAGGAGGACTGGACCGGCCGCAACCGCGTCTGGGCCGCCTCGCTGAAGGCGGACGGGGACTACGGCCGGCCGACCACCGACGACGGGCAGTCCGGCCAGCCCGAACTGACCGACGAGCAGCGCGACCTGCTCGACCGCGCGGGCTTCGGCTGCGACCGGCTGAAGGACCTGGTGGCGCTCGGCCCGATCGGCTCCGTCCAGTGGAAGCCCTCGCTGCGGGACCTGATCCACCCGGTCACCGCCGAACTCTGGACGGTCGCCGACCAGGGGCTCAGCTTCCTCGAACTCTCCGTCCGCACCGGCCCCGCGGAGGCCTCCGCCGCGCAGGAGCTGCTCGTCCGGACGCTGCGGGACCGCGGCCTGCGCGTCTCCGACCGCCCGGAGTCCAAGACCCGCACCGCCATGACCGCCCTTGCCCGCGCGATGTCCCGCTGAGCGGTCCGCGGGCGCCCGCTCCGCCCGGGACGGGCAGCCGACGGGCCGTCAGGGCAGGTAGGTGCGCATGCAGCTGGGGGACGGCGAGGGGGAGGCCGGGCCGCCGCTCGGGGTCTGCGGGACCGTCCCGGACCCGCCGCACGGGTTCGGGGCGACGCCGGGCCCGGTGAAGGACATCCACCGCACGTCGTAGGGCCCCTGCCCGTACCAGCCGTGGACGAACACGGTCAGCTCGGTGGTGTCCGCCCCCGTGGTCACGCGCACCGACAGTCCGTTCCAGTCGCTCCGGTCCGACCACGTGGCGACGGTCTCCGCGCCGCTGCCGGACGCCCCGACGAACACGTACGGGCCGCGCACCGAGGCGGTCAGCGTGTAGCTGGAGTTCGGCTGCACCCGGACCCGCTGGGTGCAGCCCGCGTAGCTGTCGGCGGTCGGCCGGCCCGAGACGTAGTGCTCGTGCGGGACGGTGCTGTGCGAGGTGGTCGGCTCGCAGTCCCAGATCCACGGGTACGAGTCGAAGCCCCCGTTGACGATCAGTTGGACGTCCGGCAGCGCCGCCGTCGCCGAGGGGGCCGGTCCGAGGGTGGCGCCGGCCAGTGCGAGTGCCGCGGCAGCGAGGCCGGCGGGCAGGCCGTGGCGGCCGGGCCGGCGGGTCGGACGGGGCCGACGGGTCGGACGAGTGGGTGCACGCATGCCGTCTCCGAGTCAGGAGTTCCGATGGGCTGCGGTGCAAGGGAGTGGTCCACACCATGGTGGACGGCGCCCGCCGTCGTCAAGGAGGCGCGGGCCGCCGGGCTGTCGGGGCGCCGGGAGGCGCGGGCGGGCGGGGCGGGCGGATCCGGCCGGGTGGATCCGCCCGGGCCGCGGGGACGGTCACCGCGGATCGGCCGCGCCCGCTGCGCGCGCCCCGGGAGCTCAGTCGTTGTCGATCTTGTTGCCGCTGGCGTCGAGGACGTACCAGCCGGCGCCGAACGCCTTGGAGCCCTCGCCCGTCGTGTCACCGGGCTTGTGGTCGCCGGCGTAGTAGTAGAGCGGGTGGCCGTGGTAGGTGACCTCGGTGCGGTGGTCGGCCCGGGTGATGGTGCCCAGGTCGGCGGCGTTGACCCCGGTGCCCGGCTGCGGGGCGCCGGTGGTGGTCAGCGGCGGCCACGCGACGGCACAGGCGCCGTCGCAGGCGGACATCGACGGGCTGTCCTTCTCGAAGAGGTACAGCGTGCGCCCCTGGCTGTCGGTCAGGATCTTCCCGAGGTCCGAGTCGTGCACCACGACCGCGGTGCCGGTGGCGCCGGACTGGCCCGAGGACTGGGACCCGGGAGTGGGCGAGGCGGAGGCCGGCGGGTAGGCGTTGGCCGGTGCCGCGGCGGACTTCGAGCCGCCGCCGCTGCTGCCGCAGGCCGCGGCTCCCAGGGCGAGGGCGGGCAGCAGCGCCGCCGCCCAGATGAGGCGTCGCATGGTCGACTCTCCTTTCGGCAGACCTCCGGCCCCGGGGTGGCGGCCGGGCGAGTCGTACACCCTCCAGTACGTGGCGCAGGGGGCCGGCGTTCACCCGGGCACGATCGGGTTCGGGAGATCCGCCGGTGATCACAGGCCGGGGGCCGCGTAGCCGTTGAGGTACCAGAGCGCGCCCGTGTACCAGAGCAGGCCGATCGCGCAGACCAGCACGCCCCCGGCGAGCGGCAGCATCCAGCCGGGCAGCCGGCGGTTGCGCACCACGATCACCTTGGCCACGAACGCGCCGTACAGCACGCAGCCGGTGATCGAGTGCAGTGCCACCCGGGGGCTGTTCAGCTGCACCCCGTAGGTGGCCAGGCAGTGCTGGGCGATCGGCAGCGAGAGCAGGAAGGCGAGCAGCCCGGTCACCCGGTGGACGGGCGGGACGGGCCTCGGTGCCGGGCGGGGCGCGCCCGGCAGCCGTCCGTACATCCACAGCGCGAGGAGCAGCTGGACCAGTGCCAGGCCGAACAGCGCGCTGCCCAGTCGGGCCTTCAGCCGGGTGGCGTCGTCGCCCTCCCGGCCGAACAGGCCGCTGGTGTAGTCGGGCGTGAGGGTGCGGCCGTACCAGTAGACGCCGAGCGCGACGGCCACCGGCACGAGCATCCACAGCAGCACCTGCCACGGCCGGTACCGCGGCGGGTCATGGGAGACGGGTGGTCGCATCGGGACTCCTCGGGACGGTCGGTCGTGCCGCCCACATCTGCCACAGGCCCCGGCTCCACATCCATCAGGCGCGCCGACCGGACGAGAAGATCCCCCGTCGGCGGAGCGCGCCGCGGCGGGGGAGCACCGCTCCTTCCGGGATCCCCGCAGGGCGTCGACGCGACGTGTTCCGTTCAAGCTGCGATCACCCGGACATGACACCGTGAGGCCGCGCCTACGCGCGTAGCGCGCACCAGCTGTTACCTCCCTGGCACGAGGAGTGCTGACCCGTGATCAGATCCATGAACACCGCCCGCCCGCTGGCCCTCGCCGCCGCCGCGCTGGTCGTCCTCGCCGGTGCGGGCGCCGTGCCGCACCGGGCCGCAGCGGCCGGGACCGCGGCCACACGGACCCCGGCCGCCGGGGCCGCCGCCGCGGCGAGCACCCCGAAGCGGATCCTGTTCGACAACAGCAAGGCCGAGACCGCCGGCAACGCCGACTGGATCATCTCCACCAGCCAGCCCGACCCGCTCGGCCAGAACGCCGACCCCGGCACCGAGACCTCGTGGACGGGCGCCCTCTCCGCCTGGGGCGTGGCCCTCCGGAAGACCGGCCGGTACAGCCTGAAGACCCTCCCCGCCGGGTCCACCATCACCTACGGCACCGGCGGCGCGCTCGATCTCGCCAACTTCGACGAGTTCGTGCTGCCCGAGCCCAACATCCGGCTCACCGACGCCGAGAAGACCGCCGTGATGACGTTCGTCCAGCACGGCGGCGGCCTGTTCCTGATCTCCGACCACACCGTCAGCGACCGCAACAACGACGGCTGGGACTCCCCGGCGATCATCAACGACCTGATGACCACCAACAGCGTCGACAGCACCGACCCGTTCGGGTTCTCCGTCGACCTGCTGAACATCGCCAACGAGAACCCGCGCGCCGTCACCGACACCACCGACCCGGTGCTGAACGGCGCCTTCGGCACGGTCACCGGCTCCATCATCCGCAACGGCACCACCTTCACCCTCAAGCCCGCCGACAACCCGGCGGTCAAGGGCCTCGTCTACCGCAGCGGCTACAGCGGCACCACCGGCGCCTTCTTCGCGACCTCCGCCTTCGGCAGCGGCCGGGTCGCGATCTGGGGCGACAGCTCGCCCATCGACGACGGCACCGGCCAGTCCGGCAACACCCTGTACGACGGCTGGAACGACC
>NZ_BAAALD010000166.1:0-9018 GCF_039528095.1 Kitasatospora arboriphila | reverse complement strand
CTGCGGGCCGCGCACACCGCGCGGCTGGCCGACCTGCACCGGGCCGAGGCGGCCGCGCTGCGGGTCGTCCGCGGACTGCGCAGTGCCCGCGCCCGCTACAGCAGCCACCGCACCGCGGACCTCGCGGCTGCGCTGCGAGGTCGGCTGTTCACCACGGCGCTGCTGCGGTCCGGCCCGGCCGACCGGGCGGTGCTCGGCACCGCCCGCCGCATGTACAAGCCGGGCGGCGCGCTGCGGGTCCACGGCGTCTGCCGCGAGCCGGTGCTGACCGCCACCGGGTACGGCGGCGTGGTGACGCACCTGGTCACCGAGGACGGCCGCTGGGTGTCGATCGCCGACATCAAGCCCGGCGGACCGTCCCGCGCCCGCGGCGCGGGCACCGCACCGGTCTCGGTCGGCGCGGCGGCCCTGGACCACTCCCAGCTGTCCCGCGGCGGCCTGCTGATCTCGGGCGCCACCGTGTCCGCGGACGGCCGGCTCGGCTCGGGCCGCAGGGTCCGGGCCAATCCGGTGGGCGGGATGGACTGGGGCTCCGGCCCGCTCGCGGAGCTGTTCGCCCGCCCGCTGGCGGAGGCCGTCGCCGAGCGGCTCGCCGACGGCCCGCTGGCCGACCCGGAGCAGACCGAGCTGCTGCGCCGGCCCGTCGGCTGCGAGCTGGTGGTGCTCGGCGCGTCCGCCGACAGCGTGCTCGCCCGCGAGGTGGACGGGGCCACCGGCGAGCCGCACGGCCCGCTCGTCCGGCTGGTCGCCGTCAACCGTCACCCGGACCTGGCGCACACCGCCAACCTGACCCGGATCGGCGCCCACCCCGGCCTGCGGCTGCGGGTGCTCGCCCGGGGCGACCCGGATCGGGCCGCCACCCTGCGTCCGCTGGCGGTGGCACCCGTCGCCGGGGCCGCGTACACGCTGCGGCTGCCGGCCGAGTGGCAGGGCCGGGCCGACCTCGGCTACGACCTGCTCCAGGGCACCCACGTGCCCGCCCCGGACGGGGAAGGACCGGAGCTGCCGGGGCCGGTGTCCGCGGGGCCCGACCCGCTGGGCGACTCGCCGCTGTGGCGGGTCCGCCGCCAGGTCGAGCTGGCGGTCGCGGGCGGGCGGCGCGCGGTCGCCGAGGCGGCCCGCAGCGGCGGCGCCCGGACGGACGCCGCGGCACTGCGGCGCACCGGCTTCCGGGCGGCGGCCGAGCTGTCCACGGCCCTCGCCGAGGAGGCCGACCGCCGACAGCGGGACGTCTTCGGGCGGCTCGGCGACCCGAGCGCCGACCGCTACGCCGAGCAGTGGCTGGCTGCGGCCCTCCACCTCACGGCGGCGGAACGGGGGCTCGTCCGGGCGACCTGGCACGCCCCGGACGCGGCGGCCGGCTGAACCGGTCCGGGCCCGGCGGGGCCCCCCCCCGGGGGGGGGCCGCCGGGCCCGGGACTGCCGGTGCTCCGCGGGCCACGGTGCTCCACCGGCTCCGGCACGGCGTCCGGGCGGCAGCGGCGCACCGGGCGTGACCCACATGACGGGCGTAGATTGAGGGCACCCCACGGGATGATCACGACCGAGGAGCGGGTGTGGACGCGCCGGCTGTGGACTACGGGGCGGCGTTCCGGGCGACGCCCAGCCCCATGCTCGTCCTGACCCCCGGCCTGGTGATGGCGGACGCCAACGAGGCCTATCTGCGGGTGTCCGGCCGCAACCGCGCGGAGCTGGTGGGCCGCCTGCTGTTCGACGTCTTCCCCGGTGACCCCGCGCACGGCGAGACAACCGGCGCCGTCCCGCTGCGCGCCTCGCTGCAGCGGGTGATCACCACCCGGCAGAGCGACAGCATGCCGCTGCAGAAGTACGGGGTCGACCACACCGACCGGCCGGGGGTGTTCGAGGAACGGTACTGGAGCACGCTGAACACACCGGTGCTGGGCGCGGACGGCGAGGTGGTCGCGATCGTGCACCGGGTCGAGGAGGTCACCGCCCTGGTGCGGAGCATCCTCGACGGCCGTGGTCCGGCGGACGGCACGGTGCTGACCGGCCTCACCCGGGAGGCGCACATGGCGGCGGACCTGCTGGCCCGGGCGCAGGAGCTCGCCGACCTCAACGAGGAGCTGCGGCAGGCGCACGCCCGCGAGCGCGAGGTGGCGCTGAGCCTGCAGCGGTCGCTGCTGCCCGCCGTGCCGCCGGCGCACCGCTCCTTCGCGGCGGTCCGCTACCAGCCCGCGACCCGGACGCTGAACGTGTGCGGGGACTGGTACGACCTGGTCGACCTGGACCGGTCGCTGCTCGGTGTCGCGGTCGGCGACGTGGTCGGCCACGGACTGGAGGCGGCCGGGATCATGGGCCGGCTGCACAGCGCGCTCAACGCCGCCCTGCGCGCCACCCGGCAGCCGGCGCAGGCGCTGAAGACCCTGGCCCGCTACGCGGTGACCGTCGAGGGCGCGCTGTCGACGACCGCGGTGCAGACCGTCGTCGACCGCTCCACCCGCACCGTCCGCTACAGCAGCGCCGGGCACCCGCCGCCGGTGCTCGTCCACGCGGACGGTTCCGTCCAGGTGCTCGACGGGGCCACCGACCCGCCGCTCGGCGCCTGGGAGAACGAGATCCCGCGCTCCGAGGCGGCCGCCGGGTACCGGCCGGGCGCCACCCTGGTGCTCTACACCGACGGCCTCATCGAGCGGCGCGGCGAGGACATCGACGTGGGGCTGGAACGGCTCACCGCCAGCGCCGCCCGGCACCGCGGGCTCGGCCCGGAGGCGCTGGCGGACGCCGTCCTCGCCGACCTGGGCGCGGACGACGGTCAGGGCACCGACGACATCGCGCTGGTCGCCGTCCGGCTCTGATCCGCCCCGCCGTACCGCGCGCTCCGCAGCGGGTGCGCGGGAACGGCTCCGGAGGGAGGCTGGTCTCCCCCGAGGTCAACCAGTCCACCAGTCCATGAAGGGACGACACCGTGGCCACCGACTACGACGCCCCCCGCAAGGGCGACGACGAGAGCTCCGACGACAGCATCGAGGAGCTCAAGGCCCACCGGGCGGAACGCGCCGACGGCAAGGTCGACGTCGACGAGTTCGACGCGGCCGAGGGACTCGAACTGCCGGGAGCCGACCTGTCGGGCGAAGAACTCACCGTGCAGGTCCTGCCCAAGCAGCAGGACGAGTTCACCTGCGCGAGCTGCTTCATGGTGCGGCACCGCAGCCAGCTCGCCGGCGAGAACTCCAGCGGTCAGCCGATCTGCAAGGAGTGCGCCGACTGAACGCGCCGACGGGCCCGCTGCTCCCCCCGGACGGCCTGCGGGTCACTCCGGGGGGAGCAGCGGGCCCGGCGGCCCGAGGTCGATGTTGAGGTCCTCGGGCCGCAGACCGAAGTGCTCGCGGAGCTCGTCCATCCGCTCCTCCAGCGCCATCAGGGTGCGGCCGAGCACCTCGATCCGGTCCTCGGTGAGGTCGCCGGCGTCCATCCGTCGCAGGGCCTGGCGCTCCATCAGCTGCCGCAGCAGCTCGACCACGGTGAGGACGAGCGCGGCGAGGTCCCGGCCGACCGCCTCCGGGTCCAGCTCGATCCGGCGGCCCGGGACCGCGGTGCGCGGCGCCCGGCCGTCTCCCGGTGCGGTCACGGCGCGCCCTCCGCGACCTCCGCGTCCGGCGCGTCCGATGCGTCCGGTGCGTCCGGTGCGTCCGGCGCGTCCGGCCCGGACTCCCCGGCGGAGTCGACGTACTGGGCGGCCAGGGTGCCGACCGAGGAGATCAGAGCGCGCAGGCTGATCCGGACGAGATCGACGTCAGCGATGCCGAGGGTGATCTCGCCGGTGACGACCACGCCGCCGGCGAGCAGCCGGTCGAGCAGGTCGACCAGGGCGATCCTGCGGTCGTCCACGGGGTACGGAGACGTCCGGGCGACCTCGCCCGCGGTGGTCACGGCGCCTGGGGCGGTCACGGCGGCTCACCCGCCCTCGGCCGACGGGGTCTTGGCCGGCCACCCCTGCTCGGCCCGTCCCGCCGGCACGTGGTCCGGTGCGGCCTCCGGTGCCGGTTCGGGCTCCGGTGCCGGTTCGGGCTCCGGTGCCGGTTCGGGCTGGATGTCGGCGAAGGAGTACGGCGGCCACGGACCGGTCAGCTCCAGGCGGACCCCGGTGAATCGGCGGCCGAGGTCGGTGACGGCCGCGCCGAACTCGGCGGCCCTGTCCTGCTCGACCAGATAGGCGCCGTTCAGCAGCATCGGGTCGGACCGGCCGCTCGCCTCCGCGGACTGCAGCGGGTGCTCGGCGGCCCGGCCCGCACGGGCGGCGAGCGTCGCGTGGATCTCCCGGGCACCTGCCGCGGCCTCCTCGAACCGGCGGGCGAGGGCGTCGCGTTGGGCGCGGCGGCGCAGCAGGTACGCGGTGCCGGGCCGGTCGGCGGGAGCCCCGACCTCGGCGGGGTCCGGGGCGGCGGCGTCCAGGTACACCTTGACGCCCCACTCGGCGTGGTCGGCGACCCGGTCCAGGGCGGCCCGGAGACGGGGGCCGGCGCCGCGGAGGAACGCGGCGGCGCCGCGGTCGTCCCGGTAGAGGGTGGCGAAGCGCAGCGGCAGGGTGCGGCCGGACCGGGCGAGTTCGGCGATCACCCGGTGGTGCGCCCGCACGGCCGACTCCAGCCAGGGCAGGTCCCCCAGGCGGCGCTGCAGGGCCAGCTCGTCGAAGCCGCCGCGCGGCACCGAGCCGACCACCAGGACGAGCCCCGGGGCGGTGAGCACGCGCAACGGCTCACCCGCCACTCCGGTGAGGCCCGCGAGCGTTCCGTCCTCGACCTCGCGGACCACCGCGTAGAGCCAGGTGAGGTCCGGGGTGGTCATGATGCACCTCCGGTGCGGCGGCGCCGGACGGGCGGCGCCTCGTCGTCCTCTGGTTCGGCGTCCCGGTAGTCGGCCCGGTTGTCGGCCCGGTAGTCGGCCCGGTTGTCGGCCCGGTTGTCGGCCCGGTTGTCGGCCCGGTTGTCGGCCCGGTAGTCGGCCCGGTTGTCGGCCCGGTAGTCGGCCCGGTCGGCGGCCCGGCTGATGGTGCGCCGGCCGGTGCGGCCCGCCTCGAGTTCGCCGATGCGTTCGCGCAGCCGGCGGTTCTCCAGGGCGAGGTCGCGCTTGCCGGAGGAGAGCGAGGGGTCGTGCTCCCACCAGTCGATGCCCATCTCCCGGGCACGGTCGACGGAGGCGACCAGCAGACGGATCTTGATCGTGAGCAGTTCGATGTCGAGCAGGTTCACCCGGATGTCACCCGCGATCACGATGCCCTTGTCCAGGACGCGCTCCAACAGGTCGGCAAGGTTGGCGCCTTGGGCGCCCGCCCCGCGGGACTGCGCGGCGAGGAACCGGTCGCCGGGCCGGACGGTCGGCTGGGTCATGGCGAGTCCTCCTCGGGCCTGCCCCGGTAGTAGCGGCGTTCGCGGCGGTAGGAGACGAGGTCGCCGTCGTCGTCGAGGGCGACCAGGTAGACGGCCAGGATGTCGGCGGAGTCGGGGACGCGGCGGGACTCCAGTACCTCGACACCGATCCGCCAGCCGTCCTCGGTGCGGTCGATCGAGGTGATGCCCTCCGGAGTCCGGCCGGTGAGGTCGTCGACGTCGTCGGCGGCCACGGCCGGGGCCCGGCGGGCCGTCAGCTTCCCACCCGCCGGACGGCGCCGGGGCTCCTCGCCCGCGCTCCGCTCCGAGCCGACGGACCGGGGATCGCCCGTGCCGCCGGTCCGGCGGCGCGCGGGACGCTCCTCCGGCCCGTCCGACGCCGGGGCGGACCGGGAGGTCTCCTCCGGCGGCTCCTGCGGCGCGCGGCGGGCACGGCCGTCGACCGACCGGACCCGGCGCTCACCCGCGCCCGAGCCCGCATCCGACGCCCCCACCGGCTTGCGGCGACGCACCGGACGCTCCTCCGGGGTGTCCGGAGGGTCTTCCGGGGCCCGGCGGCGGGCGGTGCGCGGCGGGTCGGCCGGGGGCGCCCGGCGGGAACGGCGCTCGATCGGCCGCTCCGGCTCGTCGCCCTCGGCGGGGCGGGGTCTGCGGACTGGCACGGCTCACACCTCCCGATGCCTGGCGGATCCGGCGCGGCGCGGGTGTCCCGCCGCCCGGCCGGGGAACTCCCCGCGGGCGGCGCCATGCGGCGGGGCCGCCGGTGCGGACAGGGGTCGCATCGCTACCCGATCCCTTCCGCCGCCTCCGTAAAGGCGGCGGCGAAGTCGTAGGGCGCCAGCGGGCCGAGCAAACGGACCCGCAGTCGGCCGGCCCACCGCCGGGCCAGCCCCTCGGCGGCCTGCTCGAACGCCGCCCGCTCGGTCTCCCGTACCAGGAAGGCCGCGCTGAAGCGCTGTTCGGCCGGGCCGGACCGGGCGGGCGCGACGGCGGTGGCGTGCCGGGCGAGGCTGTCCGCGAGGACGGTGGCGTCCTCGTCCCGGCGGGCGGCGATCTCGTCGGCGATCAGCTCGCCCAGCCGGACGCGGAGGTAGTGGCCGGCCGCCTCGCCCTGGGTGGCGACGTCCTCGCGGAGCCGGGCGATGTCCGCCCGGTCGGCGACGATGTCGCGCAGGAGTTCCTCCTCCCGGTAGTCGCAGTGGACGGTGAACTGGGCGTGCCCCGCCAGTTCCTCCAGTGCGGCGTGGAACTCCTCCTCGTAGGGCGCGAGCAGGTCCTCCTCGACCGCGTGGCTGTCGCGGACGACCGCGCCGAAGCGGATCGGCAGGACGGCGGTGTGCCGCGCGGCCAGGGTGTCCAGCACGCCGGCGTGGGCGCGCAGGTCGGCGGCGGTGCCGAGCGGCCGGTCCACCGGCACCTCGCTGACGACGGCGGCCACCCGGCCGCGGCCGACCACACCGATCCGCGCCGGCGGATCGGTGACGCCCCGCAGGTCGTCGGGCGTCCGGGTGCCGGCGGGCACGATGCCGTAGACGTAGCAGGCCCGGGCGGGGACGCCGCCCCTGCCGTTGCCGGTGCCGGCCCGGGCGGTCATCGCTCCTGCTCCCTCCGGTGAGCGGCGGGACGGGTGTGGCGGCGCTGCCGCTCCTCGTGCTGCCGATCCTGCTGACCGTCCTGCTCCTGCGCGCCCTCCGGCGCACCGGCGGACCGGTCGCGAGCTCCGTCGTCGTGCACGCCGTTCACCAGCTCGGACGGGCCCGGGCTACGGCCGTCGGCCAGGTCGAGCCGGTTCACCGCCTCGGCGAAGCGCAGATAGGTGTCCACGCCGGCGGCGACGATCCGGGTGTCGACCGTCAGCAGTTCGATGCCCACCAAGGAGACGCGGACGTAGACCTCGATGATCAGGCCCTTGTCCAGGATCAGGTCCAGGGCGTCGGCCGGCCCGCCCGCCGGAGGGCGGTCGAGACAGCGGCTGGTCTGTGTGGCGACGGCGGACACGGTGGATCACCTGCTCTCCGCGGGGACTCGGCGGTGGGAACGCGGAGCGGGCTCCTCGTCCTCCTCCTCGGGTTCCTCGTCGTAGGAGTCGTCGTCAAAGTCCTCTTCCTCGTCCTCGGGTTCCTCGTGGTCCGCTTCGTCACCGGAGTCGCCGGAGGAACCGGAACGCAGGGACTCCGTCCGGCGCTGGAGGGAGTCGGTCAGCGCGTTGACGCGGTTGCCGGCCAGCTGCCGGAGCCGGGGGCGACGACTCGAGCAGGCCGCCGAGCAGCGCTGCAGGATCAGTGGTCAGGCGTTTTCCCGCGACCGCCCCGGCGAGGGCCATCGCTCACCGGGCCTTGTGGAAACGCCCGAGGAGGTAGCCCGCGCCGACGGTTGCGGCAAGCTCGGCGTTCTTCATGGTGTGTCCTACGGAGGTGGCTGTCCCCGTCGTCGATCCGTCGGGCATCGAGGATCCGTCCGACGAAGACTCTGGCCCGCCTACCCGGCCATGTCGATCACAAACGGTGAGCTCAAATTGGTGGAAATATCCCAATGGATCGACAATAGGCGACCAATTGTCACGCTGAGCAGCGAAGGCGGCGTCGGTGCGGACGACCGACCGGCGCTTGCATCCGGTACCCGGGTACGGGTTTACCGTCGAAGACGTCCCCGCCCGGGGACCTGACGACGGGAGTGAGCGCGATGGGCGACGGGGAGTGGGTGCCGGCGTCGTGCACGCTGCCCACCGAGGAGCGGCCGCTCCGGGTGGCGGAGTGGGACGGCCTGTTCACGGACCGCCTGAACGGGCTGTCGCGGCCAGGGCCGCTCCGGCTGCGGCTGGAACTCGACGCCGGCGCCGAGCAGTCGGTGCGCGACCTGGCCGAACGCGAGGGCGGCTGCTGCTCGTTCTTCGCGTTCACGGTCACCGCCCGACCGGACGCCGTGCTGCTGGACGTCGCGGTGGACGGCGCGCACGCGGCCGTGCTGGACGCCCTCGAGACGCGGGCACGCTCCGCCGGGAGGCCGCGGTGAACGAGGGCCTGCGCTCCGGGCAGGTCGCCGAGGCGGCCGGGGTGAACGTGCAGACGCTGCGCTACTACGAACGCCGGGGCCTGCTCGCCGAGCCCGACCGCTCGCCGGGCGGCCACCGCCTGTACGGCGAGGAGACGGTGACGGTGCTTCGGGTGATCAAGGCGGCGCAGCGGCTCGGCTTCACCCTGGACGAGGTCGCCGACCTGCTGGAGGCCGGCCGCCACCGGCACGGCCGTCCGGTGCCCGGCCTGCAGGAGCGCGCCGCGGCCAAGCTCGCCGAGGTCGACGCCAGGATCGCCGACCTGACGGTCATCCGCGGGGCGCTGGTCGCCGCCGTCGACGCGGGCTGCGACGACCTGATCGCCTGTGCGGGCAGCACCTGCTGCCCGATCCCGTTCACCGATCTCGCCGAGGAGAAGCGCCGTGACCAACCCTGCTGCTGACCGGACCCCGCGTTCCGCCAAGGTGCTGTCGGGCCTGGCCGGCCTGGCCTGCGCGGCCTGCTGTCTGCTGCCCGCCCTGATCGCCGCCGGTGCGGTCGGCACCGGCTCGGCTGCGGTGGCCGGTTGGCTCCCCGCGGTGGCCGCCGCGCCGGCGGCGGGGGCGGGGGCGGGGGGGGGGGGGGGGGGGGGGGGGGGGGGCCCCGGGGGGGGCTCCC
>NZ_BAAALD010000165.1:0-9357 GCF_039528095.1 Kitasatospora arboriphila | reverse complement strand
GTCCACCCCCCGCCCACCGACCGGCCGCACCTGGCCTTCCGCCCCGACGACGGGGCGGCCGAGGTCGGGCGGCTGCTCGCCCTCGGCGCCCGCCGGGCCGACGTCGGCCCGGACGGGGCACCCCGGGTCGTGCTCACAGACCCGGAAGGCAATGAGTTCTGCGTCCTCGCCCGACGAAGCGGCCCTTGAACGGGACCCCGCACACGGGAGACCTGACCCGCCCCGCCCGGCCCGCCGGACGGCTCCGGGCCCGTGCGGCGGGCCGTTAGGCTCGGCCCATGGCACGCAGTGAGAGGAAGCCGCGGCGGATGGTCGTCGGCGAGGAGGTCTTCCTGTGGTCGGTCGGGCACGACCACGCGTCCGACGACGGCGAGGGGGACGGCCGGCGCTGCCGCAACCTGCTGACGGTGCGCCGGCCGGGGGTCAACGGCCGGCTGTTGCTGGTGTTCGCCGAGGGGCCGGGCCGGATGGTGTCGGACGGGTTCCTGCCGTCCGGCGCGGTGACGACCGCGGGCGGCCCGGTGCTCAACCTCCACGAACCGGGCACGGCCCGGGCCTTCCTCGACGCGGCGCTGGCCGCGGGGGCGCAGCTGCCGGACCGCACGACCTGTGCGGCGGACGGCTGGGCGTTCTTCGACGCGGTGGCGGACCTGCGCGCGGCGGCCGCCGGCGGGGTCGACGTCTGAGCCGCCGGTGGCGCCTCGTCAGCTCCCGGTGTCGGGCTTCCAGTCCCGGGCGAGGAGCCCGAGCAGCACCTCGTCCAGGAACTCGCCCATGACCCAGGCCGAGGAGCGCAGCACGCCCTCGCGGACGAAGCCGTTGCGCTCGGCGGAGCCGATCATCGCGAAGTTGTCCGCCAGCGTCTCGATCTGTATCCGCTGCAGGCCGCGCACCACGAAGCCGTAGTGGCACAGCACCGCGACCACGTCGGTGCCGTAGCCCTTGCCGCGGGCGGTGGGCAGCAGCCCGAGTCCGATGTGCGCGGACCGGTTGTGGGTGTCGATGCCCCACAGCGCCGCGGTGCCGACCAGCGTGCCGCCGTCGAGTTCCACCACGGAGAACGGGACCCGGCTCGGCTCGGTGTCGTCCACCGCGAGCCGCGGGTCCTTCGAGCCGGGCGGGATCGGCCGCCACGGGCTGCCCTCCGCCCGCGAGCCGTTCACCACGTCGTCGTAGAGGCCGGTCCGCAGGATCGGGATGTCGTCCTCGTGCCGGGCCCTCAGCCCGACCTTGCTGCCTGTAAGCATGCGAGCTTCCTACCCGGCCGGGCCGTGCGGCGGCAACCGGTTATGCGGTCGGAGCGGCGGCGGCGCCGGCGGACGAGGGCGCGCCGGGAGTTTCCGCGCCCTCCCTCCGGCAGGCACGGGAGCCGCGTAGCGTCGGCGGGAGGAGCGGGCTGGCGACGGGGAGGCACGGTGGACGGGACGCTGGGCGGATGGCGCAGGACGGGCCGGGAGGTGCTGCACACCGGGCCGTTCGTCCGGCTGGTCGCGGACACCGTGCAGGGGCCGTACGCACCGCCGTTCCGCTACGAGCACGTCGAGGTCGCGGACGCGGTGCGGACGGTGGCGCTCGACGGCGACCGGCGGCTGCTGCTGGTCGAGGACGACTTCTACCTGACCGGTCGCCGGATGCCGCACCTGCCCGGCGGAGGCGTGGAGCCGGGCGAGGCGCCGGAGGCCGCGGCCCGGCGCGAGTTGGAGGAGGAGACGGGGCTGCGGGCCGCCGGGTGGCGGCCGCTGGGGGCGATCCATCCGCTGCCGTCGAGCACGTCCGCGGTCACCCATCTGTTCCTGGCGACGGGCCTGTCGGCGGGGACGATGGCGCGGGACTCGACGGAGGCCGGGATGACGGTGCACCGCTGCACGCTGGAGGAGGCGCTCGCCCGGGTGACCTCCGGGGAGATCACCGAGGCGGGCAGTGTGGCGGCGATCCTGCTGGCCGCCCGTACGGAGGCCGCCGGCGCCTGACCCCCGGGCCGTCAGGGCCCGGGGCGGTGTGCCAGCAGGACGAGTTCGCGGTCGTGGGCGGCGAGGAGGCGCCGGCCGGGCAGCAGGGCGAGCGCGGCCGTCCTGCCGGGGAGCCGCAGGTCGGGAGCGGGCGGAGTACGGGTCGTCGGGTCGGTGAGCCGTACCGTCCCGTCGTCGCCGCCGGAGGCCAGCACGGGCCGGCCGGCCCACTCCCCCGCGGCGAGTGCCCCGAACATGCCGTGGTGCGGGGCGGGAGCGGGGGCGAGTTCCGCACCCGAGCGGACGTCGTGGAGGCGGAGCGTGCCGCGCCAGTCGCCGGTCGCCACGACGGCCCGGCCGTGGACGGCGGTGAGGGCGAGGGCGTTCACCGCCGAGGTGGTGGCGGCCGGGAGGCCGGCCAGCCGGCGGCCGTCCGTCAGGTCGTGGACGAGGACGTCGCGGTCCCAGCTCTGGTCGACGTCCATGCCGCTGGAGGTCGCGGCGAGGGGCCGTCCGTCGACCACGGCCGCCGCGACGGCGTGCACGGCGTGGTCGTGTCCGGTGAGGGCGGGGCCGAGCGCGCACTGCCCGGCCAGGTCCCAGAGCCGGGTGCCGCCGTCCTCGTGGCCGGTGACGGCGACCGGGTTGCCGCCCGGGTGGCAGACCGCCACGGAGACGGCGTCGTCCACCGGGAGGTGCCACAGGCAGGCGCCGGTCTCCGGGTCGCGGACGAAGCGCGGGTCGTAGTCGCCCACGGTCAGCACGACCGGTCGTCCGCCGACCACGGCCGTGGCGAGGCCGGTGAACAGGCCGGTCCCGAAGGCGCCGAGCAGCCGCCCGTCCGCCACGTCCCACCACCGGACGCTGCCGTCCTGGCCCGAACTCGCCGCCACCGCCCGGCCGTCGACGACCGCGGTGGCCACGGCGTTCACCGGTCCCCCGTGCCCGCCGCCGACGGCCTGTCGCACCGTGCCGACACCGTCCCCCACCGGGCCGGTGGCCCACTCCGCCACCCATGCCATCGAGTCCCCCTTCCGTCGCGGTCGGTCCATGATCCCCCGGCCGGCCGACGGGACGGCGCGCACCGGACCTGCCGTTGTCCGAACGGTCCGCCGATCCGCTGCTCCCGGGCACCGGCCGACCGGCCCGCCCCTGGTCGATCACCCGACCGCGGCACTGCGGTGCCGTGCGGATCACCAGTGGCCCGCCCTCGACGGCGGGCCGGAGGATGGCAGCGCCTCACGGACGTGAGGCCTGATCAGATCCGTACCACCGGGCCGCCGCAGCGCGCCGGCCCCGGAAGGGAAGTGCCGATGGGCAGGGGATTCCTGCGCCGTACCGCTGCGGGCAAGGCCCTGGCGGCGGCTGCCGTCCTCGCCGTGCTGCTGCCGGCGACGGCGTCCGCGAACACGGTCGCCGCGACCGTGAAGACCCCGGGCGCGGCCTCGGGGCCCGCCGCGACCTTCTCCGAGATCTCCACGCACGCCGACTGTGCGGCCGGGCCGGTGTCCGGCGGCGGCATCGACCAGGCGATCGGGACGGGGACGTCCTCCAACGGCAACCACGTCAACGGCACCGGTCCGAGCCCCGACGGCAGCACCGAGTACACCGGCTCGACCGGGGTCGTCGGCACCGACGACACGCACTGGCTGGCGATCGGCGGCAGCGGCGGCGCGGTCAACGGCTCGTTCTCCTCGACGCCTTACGCGGTCTGCCTCGGCAGCAGCCTGATCGACCACACCCAGGTGGTGATGAACAAGACGGCCGGGCCGAGCGGCGCCGCCGTGGTCGGCCTGGTGGTGGCGACCTGCCCGGCGAACACCCGGCTGCTCGGCGGCGGCGCCCGGACGACCCCGGCGAGCGTCGGCAGCCTCAAGCCGATCGCGGGCTACCCCACCTTCGACGACGCCGCACACGACCACGGGCAGAAGGCCGCGGCCGACGGCGAGACCGACCCCGACTCCTGGGCCGCGGTCGGCTGGAACGGCGGCGGTGGCGGCAGCAACAACACGACGTACGCGTACGCGATCTGCAGCGGCTCGGGCATCGACGTCTCCGGTGCCACGGTGACGGTCCGGCACGGCGGCGCCGCCGGGCCGGACACGGCGACGAGCGGCCTGACGGTGACGGTCGGCTGCGGTGCGAACGACGGGCCGCTGGTGAGCGGCGGCGCGGCGATCTCCGGTGCCGATCCGACCACCACCGACTTCACCGGCCCCGGTTCGGGCGGCGACCACCTGAACGGCAGCTTCCCGAGCGACTCCGGCGGCAGCCCGGTCGCCGACGGCACGACCACCGCGTCGCACTGGACGGCCTTCACCCACACCGGCGGCGCCGGCTCCAGCGGCAACCGCTCCGACGCGTGGGTGCTCTGCGCCGACGACGGTGTCTGACCCACCAGCAGATCCATCCATGGGCCCGTCCGATCATTCGTCCGCGGGACGCCCGTCCGGTCCGGCGGCCGTCCCGCGGACGACAGCACGACCCCGAAAGGCAGCGTCACCCCCGATGAACCGAACCACCCTGGCAGCACCGGCCGTTGCGGCCGGTCTGCTGGCGGCGGCAACCCGGGCAATCTGTACGGCGCCGGCGGTGGCGGCGGCAGCAGCCACGCCACGTCGGCCGCGGGCGACGCCGTCCTGCTCCAGGGAGTCAACCACGGCAACGGCCGGGCGGCGGTGTCGTTCCGGTACGCGACCTCCACCGCCCTGACGGTGGACACGGCGGCACCGCTGTTCGGACACGCCGTGACACTGACCGCCGGTGTCGGATCGACGGGGCCGGGCACCCCGTCCGGGACGGTCACCTTCCTGGAGGGCGCGACCGAGCTGGCGGACGGCCGGGCCCGGTTCACCACCGCGGCCCTGCAGCCCGGGCCGCACACCCTCACCGCCCGCTACGACGGCGACCCGGACTTCGCACCGGGCGGTCCGGCGGCCGCCGGGCTCACCGTCGGTTTCAGCGCGCCCTGTCTGACCGCGCCCCATGCCGGGCCGCTCACCGTGGCACCCGGTCAGGCGCTCTGCCTGGCCGACGGCGCCCGGCAGACCGGCCCGGTCACCGTCCGGCCCGGCGGCGCACTGGCGGTCTCGGACGCCGAGCTCACCGGGCCGCTCACCGCGGACGGCGCCCTGGCCGTGACGGTGTGCGGTTCCAGCCTGACCGGCCGGGTGACCGTGACCGGGACGACGGGACCGCTGGTCTTCGGCTCCGACGCACGGCACCCGGCGGACTGCCCGGGCAACACGCTCACCGGGCCGCTCACGCTGGACGCCAACACCGGGGGCCTGCGCGCCGCCGCCAACACCCTGACCGGCCCCGTCCGGATCACCGGCACCACGGGCGGCACCGCCGTCCCGGTCTTCGAGGCGAACACCGTGTCCGGCCCGCTGCACTGCGAGGGCAACCGGCCGGAGCCGTCCACCACCGGCACCACCGTGACGGGACCGCGCACCGGTCGGTGCCGGCCCTGACCGGCGGCCCGGCCTCCTGATCCCCGCGTACGAGAGCGGTCACCGGCCCGTGCCGGTGACCGCTCCGCGGGTGGTTCGGTACAGCTGCTGCTCAGCACTGCGGACGACGCCCGTGGTTCGCTCCGCGCCGGGCACGTGCCTTCTTCTTGCGACGCCGTTTCGACGACATGACCGCTCCTCTCACAGCCGGCCCCCGTCCCACCGTTCCACACCGGGCCCGGATCGGCCTGCGGGCGGGCACCGGGCGCGGCACGGGTCAGCGGCGCGGGCTCCGCCCGTACAGGAGGTACGCCACCAGCCCGAGGACGTTCCCGAGCAGGCAGATCACCATCCAGGTCTGCGGCGGCCAGCGGCGGGTGTCGGGGTGGCGGGAGATGTCGACCATGCAGGTCACGGCGGGGACGAGGGCCAGCAGCGGGACGAGCGCGGCGATCGTCCCGGGTGACGGGGACAGGGCGGCGGTGACCATGCGGCGATGCCCCTTCGGGTGCGGACCGGGGCGGCCGGGCGGCCGCTCACCCGAAGCCTTCGACGCGGGCCGCCGCCCGTCAAGACCCGCCGCGGACCCTCAGGCGTCCGGTACGGCGGCGAGGTCCTCGGCACCGGGCAGCCAGTCGAGGCCGGGCCGGTACTCCAGCCAGCGGCGGCGGCGCCCGGCCGCGGCGAAGGCGTCGAGCAGGGCCGGCACGCCCGGGTGCGGCCGGTCCCGGTGCCAGACCAGCGACCAGGCGTAGAGCGGGGTCGGGTCGGCGAGGGGCACCACCGCGATGCCGGGCCCGTCGCCGAGCGGGAGTTCCGCGGGCAGCAGGGCGAAGCCGTCGCCGCCGGTCCGGACCCGCTCCAGCAGGTGGCCGAGGCCGAGGTTCGCGCCGCCCGGCTCCACCGGGATGGCGAACCGTGCGGCGAAGGAGCCCAGGAAGTCCAGCCGGCCGGCGGCCGCGGGCAGCAGCAGCCGCAGTCCGGCGAGGTCGGCCGGGCGCAGCCGGCCGGCGGCGGCCAGCGGGTGGCCGGCGGGGAGCACCGCGTCGACCGGCTCGAACCGGACCGGGCGGTGGGCGAGGGCCTGCTCCAGGCCGTCGTCGAGCGGGTGGAAGCGGCCGAGGGCGGCGCCGATCTCGCCGCGCAGCAGGGCGGCGGCGACCCCGGGCAGGTCCCGTCCCGGGCCGATCTCGACGGGCGGTCCCGCTCCGTCGTCGAGCAGCGCCCGGACGGTCCGCAGCGGCTCGAACAGGTGCCCCCAGAGGTCGACCCGGATCGGGCTCCCGCCGTGCCGGACGGCGTCCACCGCGGCGGCGCCGGCCGCCAGCGCGGCGCGCGCGGGGTCGAGGAAGCGGAGCCCGGCGGGGGTGAGGCCGACCTGGGTGCGGCTGCGGTCGAACAGCCGGGTGCCGAGGGCGTCCTCCAGCCGGGCGATCCGCTTGGACAGGCCCTGCTGGGTGAGCGAGAGCGAGCGGGCCGCGTGTCCGAAGTGCAGGTGGTCGGCGGCGGCGACGAACGCCCGTACCTGCGCCAGGTCGAGATCCACGGTGATCATTCTCGCCGACGGCGGGCGCCCGGTGGACACCGGCTGCGGGTTCCCCGCCGCGACACGCCCTCCGTGTGCGACCCACCCGGTCGAGTGACAATCCCGGCTCCCGTACCGGGGTCTGTTGCAGTCTCGGCGGGAACGCCCGTTCCTCGGGCGCCGAGCCGCGGCCGGGCGGCCGCACCACGGAGGGCCTCATGGCGAACATCCCGAACGACCTGAAGTACACCAAGGACCACGAGTGGGTGCGCGAACTCGGCAACGGCCGGATCCGGGTCGGCATCACCGACCACGCCCAGAAGCAGCTCGGCGACCTGGTGTTCGTCGAACTTCCGCCGGTCGGGCGCACCTTGGACACCGGCGAGCCCTTCGGCACGGTCGAATCCGTGAAGTCCGTCAGCGACGTCTTCGCACCGCTGGCGGGCAAGGTCACCGGCAGGAACGAGGAGCTGGACAGCGACCCCGAACTGGTCAACACCGACCCCTACGACGAAGGCTGGTTGATCGAGATCGAACTCGCCAAGGGCACCGACCTCAAGGGCCTGCTGTCCGCCACCGCCTACGGCGAGTGGATCACCGAGGGTGCCTGATCCGGACGTACCGCAAGGGGCGGGAGGTGCCCCCACCCGCCCCTACGGGTCGTCCGTACGCCTTTGAAGCCGCGCTCTACGCCCTTGGACGGGCGGCGCGGGCGTGCGCGTCGGCGAGCAGCTCGCGGGCGAGGCCGGTGGTGGCCGGGCCGGGGTTGAGGATGCAGACCCATGCCTGGACGGCGTAGGCGGGGTGCGGCAGCAGCCGGTCGGTGGCGGTGTAGTCGTAGGTGTCGTGGTGCTGCTGGTGGGCGGCGGGCGGGTGGCCGATCAGCTCCTCGAAGGCCCTGCGGCCGACGGAGACGTTCAGCCGGAAGACGCCGGGCCGGTCGAGGTCGGAGGCGGTGTCGAAGCCCGCGTAGTCCTTGGTCACCAGCGTCGCGAACGGCATCCGGCGCGGGGAGTCGCCGTCCGGGTCGTGGAAGAAGAAGGTGTCGCCCCAGGCGACCTCGGGGGCGCCGCCGGCCGCGTCGGCGGTGACGGCGACGACGCCGGGCAGGCTCCGGGCGTACTCGATGATCCCGTTCTCGGTGGTCAGGTCCATGGCTTCAAGTCTTCCATTGAAGTGCTTGTTGGCAGTTGGCGCGGGCAGTGCGGCTTCAGACCGGGGACAGGTGGCCGCTAACCTTCAAATCGGCTGGAAGGTCGCAGGAGGAGGAAGCGGTGGCGGAGCAGCAGGGGCCGGGGCTCCGACCGGTCGATCTGGCCCGGGCGGCCGGGATCACCACCCAGCAGATCCGCAACTACGCGGATGCCGGGATCCTGCCGCCCGCGCCGCGGACCGCCGCGGGGTACCGGCGCTTCGACGACGGCCACCTGGACGCGCTGCTCGCCTACCGGGCGCTGGCCCGGGGCTGCGGCCCGCAGCAGGCGCGGGCGGTGATGCGGGCGGTGCATGCCGGGGAGCGCTCCGGCGCCCTCGCCCTGGTGGACGCCGCCCATGCGGCGCTGCACGGCGAACGGCAGGCGCTCGCCGCCACGAGCGCGGCGCTGGAGGCCCTGGCGGACCGGCCGCCGCAGCCGCGGCGCCCGCCGGGGCGTTCCGCGGGCCTGCGGATCGGGGAGGTCGCCGCGCTGCTCGGTGTCCGGACGTCCGCCGTGCGCACCTGGGAGGCGGCCGGCCTGCTGGTGCCTGGGCGGGAGCGGGGCACCGGCTACCGCAGTTTCGGCCCGGCCGACGTCCGGGACGCGCAGGTGACCGCGGTGCTGCGGCGGGCGCACCACGGGCTGCCGCAGATCCGGTCGGTCCTCGACGATCTGCGCCGCACCGGCAGTACCGGCGCCCTGCGGGCCGCGGTGGCGCACCGGCACGCCGCCCTCGACGGGCAGGCGGCGGCGCTGCTGGAGGCGGCCGTGCACCTGTCCCGCTGTCTGGGCACCCGTTGTCCGGGCACCCGCTGACCGGGCACCCGCTGACCTGCGGGAGCCGCGTCGCAGGTCAGTGCTCGGCGGGCCGGGCCGGGACGCAGTACAGGCCGAGGACGGCGGCGGCCAGGTAGGCGGCGGCGCCCACCGCCATGGCGGTGCGCAGGCCCGCGCCGTAGCCGGCCGCGGTGGCGAGCAGCGTGCCACCGAGGGCGACGCCCGCCGCGCTGCCGATCTGACGGGTGGTGTTGAACAGGGCGGAGGCGGTGCCCGCGTACGCGGCGGGGGCGGCGGTCATCGCGGTGGTGGTCGTGCCGGTGAGGGCGAAGGAGGTGCCGAAGCCGGCGGCCATCATCGGCAGGACGAGCACCGGGTACGCCGGGTCGGGCCCGGCGGCGGGTGCCGCCGGGCGGGCCCCCCCCCCCCCCCCCCCCGGGGGGGGGGGCGCCGCCCGG
>NZ_BAAALD010000164.1:0-9572 GCF_039528095.1 Kitasatospora arboriphila | reverse complement strand
GGCGACGATCGCGGCGCCGACCTCCTGCACGACCTCGCCCGCGACACCACCCTCGGCGACGTCTCCCGGGTGGAGGTGGCCGAGAAGCTGGTCGGGCTCGGCGACGATCGCGGCGCCGACCTCCTGCACGACCTCGCCCTCGACGGCATTGTCCACGGCATCGTCCGGGTGTGGGCTGCCGAGAAGTTGGCCAAACGCTTCGGCTGACCCCGGTAGAGCGAAGATCATCCCGCTCCCCGTTTCGGCTCCACCGTCACGCCGGTTCCGGCAGGGCCTCGGCGGCGGCCACGGCGGCGAGTGCGTCCGTGGTGGCCGCGAGTGGCTGGCCGCTGCCGCGGGCGTGCCGGTGCAGGGCGCGGACGGCGGCGCCGAGGCAGCGGTGCAGTCCGGCCGGGGTGCCGTCCTCCAGTTCGGTGGCCAGCTCCTCCAGCCAGTAGGCGACGTCCTCGTCCGCGGTGGGCAGTGCGTCCTGGTGGGCGAGGAGTCGGGTGGCGACCGCGGTGAGGACGTGGTGGAGCTCGTCGGCGGCCTGCGCGCGGCGCCGGTCCTCCAGCTGTCGGCGGGCGATCCGGGCCTCGGCGTCGGCGAGCGCTTCTGGGGTGCGGCGGACCGGTTGCCCGTCCGGGTCGGTCAGGGTGGCGGCGCGCAGCCGGGCGGCCTTGTTGTAGGCGGCGGACGGCCCGTTCACGGCGAGCGGGTCGGCGAGGGCCGTCCACTGGGCGCCGGCCTCCCGGGCGGCGTCGACCGCGGCGGCCTGGCGGCGGTCGATCTGCTCGCGCAGGTGCTGCCACAGCGTCACCCGGTGCAGGGCCGCCTGCTGCCGCTCGCTCTCCGGCGCCCGGTCGAGCCGGTGGGCGTTGCGCTCGGCCCACAGCAGCACGCCGTACAGCTCGCCGGCGTCGGGCATCGAGTCGGCGCCACCGTGCCGCTCGTGCAGGCGGCGCAGCTCGTCCACCAGGTCGCCGGGGCGCTGCAGGTCGAGCCGGAGTGGGGCCTTGAGCAGCGGGGCGGTGGCCTTGGGTCGGGCGGCGGGGTGGGTGCGGCGGCGGGGGGTCACAGACCCGATTCTCGCCGATTCACAGACTGTGAACCGCATGATCACCACGATCGGGCGAAACAGCGAAGGTAGCGGATAACGTCTTGTTATCCGCTATCGTTTGGCCATGGTGACGACCTCTCAGATCGACCCGGCCGGCCGCGGCCCCACCCCCGCGCTGCCGTCCTCGGCGCTCGCCGACGCGGTCTTCAAGAAGCTGATGGAGGACCTCGGCCGGGTGCAGACCGGCCGCACCGGCCAGCTGCGCACCTACACCCCCAGGGTGGAGCTCCTCGCCGAGGCCGTCACCCCGGACACCTTCCTGCTGGTGCTGCAGTGGATCTCCTCCACCCGGCGCGGCTCCATCCAGACCAAGCGCAACTACGTGGACGACGTCCGCCGGGTCTGGGCTGGCTACGCGGCCGAGCTCGGCCACGAGCGGTTCTTCGTCGGCTGCTTCACCGCCGAACAGGTCACCGCCTGGCGGATCCGGGCGGAGGCCCAGGGCGCCCGGCCGGCGACGATCGCCCGCTACCTGCGCTCGCTGTCCTCGCTGCACGTCTACGCCGCCGAGCGCCGCGAGGACGTGCGCAACCCGGTGCTGCGCGACGACCTGCCGCGGATCGACAAGGGCAACACCAGCTCCAGCACGCCGGTGCTGGAGAAGGAGGAGATCCAGGCGCTGTACGCCGCCGCCGCCTCCGAGCTCGACCTGACCGTCGTCGCCCTGTTGTACACCCTGGCCGGGAGGGTCTCCGAGATGTGCGCGGCCGACGTCACCGCCCGGATCGAGCGCGGGCGGCGCTCCTACCTGGACGTGACCCGCAAGGAGAACAAGGAGCGCATCCTCGCGCTGTCCACGTTCGTCGCCGAGCTGCTGGACACCCAGACCGCCGGCCGCACCGAGGGCCCGCTGCTGCTGGACGCCGCCGACAACCGGCTCGACCCGTCCGACGTCGACCGGATCCTCACCCGGCTCGGCCACCGCGCCCGGGTCCTCACCTGTGCCGACACCGACCGGCCGCCGGCCCCCGGCGAGCGACGGCACTCCTTCAAGCGGTGCGAGCGCTGCCGGGACGTCACCCCGCAGGTCATGCGGGCCTCCCGGATCACGCACATGCTGGACGACGGCGTCGACCTGGTCGAGGTGCAGGCGTTCGCCGACCACGAGAACCCCGCCACCACCGTCGGCTACCGCGAGCGCCGCCACAAGCACGAGCGCAACGCCACCCTCTCCGACGCCGGAGCCGCCGTCCTCGAAGGCATCCGCCCCGCCTGGCGGCCGGACCCGCACGCCGACACCCCGGTCGACGGCACCGACCTGGTCGAGGTCCGCCTGCCCGGGCAGAACCCCGGCCAGCTCGCCGTGCCGCTGTAAGCGGGCGCCGCCGGGAAACCCACTGTCCGCCTGGAAGTTCACCGCCTATACATAGGAGAACGAGAACTCCACGCCCGGCCGGCTGCCGGACCGGTCCGCGCCGCGCCGGCCCCGACGAACGGCGAGCACCCGGTGCTGAACCTGGAAGAGCGCATCACCCGAGTCCGGCACCAGGAGGTCCGGCGCTGACCGCGGACGCCTACCACTGCTACAGCACCGGTAGCCCCCGGGCAGCCATCGTGGGCCACCTGGACCGCGGTGTGCGCCACATCATTCGCAAGCCCTCCCAGCCCGCCGACGACGGCGGGGGCACCGCGGCCGCCGTCGTCCAGAAGATCGAGACGGTCCACAGAAAGTCCGACACCGAGGCCGTCAAGACGATGCAGCAGGTCGAAGGCGGGCTACTGCAGAGCGCGCTCGACCTGGAGCTCATCGACTTCATCGAGCACCGGCGGTTGGAACGCCTGCAGCAGGACCGCCGCCTGTACGCACCCCTCCCTGCGCCCGCTCGGGGGCGTCTTCGCATCAGCAGTGAGTACGCGCGGGCCCACCTCGTGGCCGCCCTGCTGATTCACCCAAGCCGCGTACACGATCCACGGTGGGACCATGCCATCGGCGGTGGCGCACAACGTCGACTCTGCCCTACGACTGATCGCCGCGGCCGAAGCGGCGCTGCAAGTACTCGGCGAGGGTGGTGGCGTCTCCAGGTTCCGCGGTGGCGCCGTTGATCAGAGCCAGCGCGCCGAGGGCCAGGCTGTGCGCCAGCTTCTCGATGTCATGGTCGAATTCCTCGGGGCATGCCACGTAGCGCAGGGCAAGGCCTTCTTCCATGGCCGACATCAAGGCCGCGAAGGTCTCCATCCGGATCTCGCTGCGCAGTTCCAGCCCGGCTGCAAGGAGGATGGCCCGGTATGCCTCGCTCCACCACTCAGTGGCCGCGCCGTAGTAGCGAGCGAGGGCGTGGTGAAACGCGGGTGCGACCGGTTCCATCACGCAGATCAGCAGCTTCATCCGGAAGATCGGGCTGGCGAAAACGTCTGCCAGTTCGGCCAGCGCAATCCCACGGGCCACCACGCTGAGGTCGCCGGCTCCCACGACGTGCCGGGCCGCGTCTTGCGCCATGCCCCGGTGGGAGGCGTAGTGGCCAGGGTGCAGGGCCCAGGCCAAGAGATCGAAGTAGTAGTCGGACATTGTTCGCCAGCGGTGATCGAGAAGCCCCCGGGTTGCCTTGGGATCCCCCCGCTGTTCCCGATAGCAGGCGATTACCCGCTCTTGGGTCGGCCAGACCACGTTGAGGGGCAGAGCCGCCGGGGTGCGCTTTTCCTTGAAGCTGGTCGATATAGCGGCGAGACCGGCTTCGAGCAGCCACTGGGTCTTGGGATCGGTGCGCTGCGTCGCCGGGTTCCGCAGGCGGGTCAGCGCATCCATCGGGTCGGGTGAGTACGGGGGTTGCTCATCACTCGTCGTCACACGGCCGATGCTAGTGCCGCATCAGGCAACGTTCGCCTTGTTCACGACCTCGCGTAGGCGTTCGTCGGCGGCGCGTCTGTTCCACCAGACGATGTAGCGGCGGATCATGCTT
Source organism: Kitasatospora arboriphila (assembly GCF_039528095.1). Classification (NCBI taxonomy): domain Bacteria; kingdom Bacillati; phylum Actinomycetota; class Actinomycetes; order Kitasatosporales; family Streptomycetaceae; genus Kitasatospora; species Kitasatospora arboriphila. The sequence continues at coordinate 5,576 of NZ_BAAALD010000164.1, read as the reverse complement.
TCTTGCTCCTTGTGGCGGGTGTGGCTGGTGTGGTCGGTGCCGTCGAGGGCGAAGTAGCGCAGGCGGTGAACTGGGCCTCGATGTGGTTGAGCCATGAGCTGCCGGTCGGGGTGCAGGCGATCTTCACGTTGTTCGCTGCCGCCCACGTCGCGACCCGCTGGCACCGCTTCGTCGTCAGGTGTGGGGAGCAGTTGTCGGAGACGATCGCCATGCGCATGTCCATCGGGTGCAGTGAGCGCAGGCGGCAGAACTCCAGGAACTTCGACCTGTTCTTAGCAGGGCGAACGTTGCCTGATGCGGCACTAGGACGCCATGGGAGTTCCCACGGCGGTTACTCCTTGTCAGCTCGTCAGCGCATACCGAGAATCTTGTCAGCGGCCAGTCGGCCCGACTCCTCAACCATCCCCCGCGCGCACCGGGCTGCTCAAGCATGCCCCGGTGTCACGCATTTGATCACAGGGAGCAGCGACTCATGCGACACCTTCGGCAGAACAGATCTACGCAGCATCTGATCCGCGCCCTGCTCGCGGTCGCGCTCGCCATACTCTCCGTGGTCGGCATGGGGATCTCCACCGCCGAAGCCGGATCCGTGCGTTACGGGGTCTTCGACCACGCCACCAAGGTAGCGTTCGGGAGCCCGAACACGACCATGTTCCAGAACCAGTACACCGTCTCCGCCGACGGCAGGTTCGGCTTGATCATGCAGGGCGACGGGAACCTCGTCCTCTACGGCCCCTCGCCGTGCGGCGCCTTCCAGCCCAACATCTGCCGCGGCCCGTACGACTACTGGTCCACCAATACGGGCGGGCAGCCCGGCAACCGGGTGGTGCTGCAGACCGACGGCAATCTCGTGGTCTACCGGCCGAACAACAGCGTTGCCTGGGCTTCCAACACCGGCGGCTCCGGCGTGACCCAGTTGAGTCTCACGAACAAGGGCAGCCTGTCGCTGAAACGCCCTGACGGTTCCGTCGCCAAGTGGCTGTTCAGCGGGCTCGACATCTGCAACAGCTATGTGGGGTTCGTCGGACAGATGCCGAACGACTCACGCCTCAACACGTGCTCGTACGGCGCCTCGCCGAACGGGGTCTATCACCTGATGCAGCAGCAGGACGGCAACCTCGTTCTCTACGGGCCCGCCAACCATGTGCTCTGGGCAACGGGCACCGCCCAACAGGTGATCGGTGACTACAGCCACCGCTACGCACAGATGCAGTACGACGGCAACTTCGTGGTCTACGACGGCAACACGCCGGTCTGGGCCTCCAACACCGCCGGCTTTCCAGAAGCCCGCCTGGTTCTCCAGGATGACGGCAACCTCGTGATCTACTCCGGCAGCGGCCAGCCGGTGTGGTCCTCGAACACGGGCGGGCAAATCTGACCAGCGAGAAACGCTGACGCACGGTGGGGCGACCTGGTCGCCCCACCGTGCGTCAGCGTCGGCTGTTCCGCTGTTCTCTGCGGTCGGAGTCAGCGACGCCGCCCGGAGCGCGCGATGCCCCGCCGAGCGCGGGGACCGGAAGAGGCCGGCCCCGATTCCCTCAGCGCTCCCCACGTCCCGCCCGCCCTCCCCTGCCCTTCGTCTCTGGCCGACCCGGGCACCCGCCCGGACACCAGGTCAGCGCGACAGAGTCCGACAGGGGGCAGCCCGCCTGGAAAACAGCGATCTGATCATCCCCGCCGGCAAACGCAAGGGTCACAACCCCTCCGTCACCAGTATCTACCGGGCGCTGGCCGAGCACGCCAAGCGCGAGGCGTACCCGGATGCCGTCGAACAGGCCCACGCCGACTTCGTCGCCCTCCAGGACAGCGAAGTCTCCGAACCCCGTCGCGCCCGCCCTGACCGAGTGACAATCAGGGCCATCCCGCCCGGCCCGCTCACCCATGGTCGCTGGACCGTCCGCGGGGTGGGCTTCCTGATCGGCACCGTGCTGCGCCACTCCCACGAGCTGACCGCGACCGGCTGCTGACCCTTGACTGCCTCAGGCAGATACCGACACGGGACGCGAGGCGCCCGCAGGCAAGCGAAGGCCCCCGAGGCTGGCAGCAACGCCGGGCTCAGGGGCCTTGGGCAAGCATGGGTGAACAATTCTGATCAACCCGGTGGAAGGAAGAGGGACGATCGAAGTCGGTTCTTCCCTTCCTGGCGTGGGGTCACGTTGCAGCGCTTCCCCAAGGTGGCTTGGTTCGCTCGGACTAACGATGAACCGTGGGAGCCGGCCCCGGCCGCTTTCTGGCCAGGTCGGCCCCATCAGCATCGGCAGCGTCGACTTGTCCCTCCAATGAACAACCCCAGATTCTTGATGGCCGACCACCGTCGGACTGCACCACGAGCACAAAATTGACCTGACCTGGGATGATGCCAGCTTTGATAGGTCGGCCGAGGCTTTGAAAAGTAGTTGTTCAGTGGATTCGGCGAGCGCCCTATCATCCCTTTTTTGTCGATTTGTCATGAACCACTAGCGGAATTCGACATTCCGAATAATTGCCCAATGATCTCCTTTTCTTGATCCCTACCGGCGGGTATCTCTGGCGGCTTTTCCATTCCGGTCGCACGTGCGGTTCAATTCGGACGGCGACGTTTTCCTGGTTGCAGCCGGGGTCGCTCGGACTAATAGATGGGCAGGCCCCTACGGGGGCCTGCCCGCACACCGGCCTGCCTCGGCACCGGTGTGCGAACCGCGGGCCTACGGGCCCGGGAAGGGACGCCCCCGTGGCTCTCCCCACGATGCGCAAGGACGGCAGCGAGCCGCCCTCCCCGAAGCACAACGCCTCGGTCTGGATCCTGGTACTGGCCGCCATCTGCGGCAGCATCACCCTCCTCGTCCTGCTCGGCATGCCGGTGGCCGCCGCAGTGGTCGCCGTCCCCACGCTCGCCGTGGTGGCCAACCAGGTGGTCGGCCACCTCAACGGTTCCCCCAGCGAGGAAAAGCCGCCGGCCCCTCCAAAGCTTCCGGATGCGAAGAACCACGCAGCCGGCCAGGCGGGCGACGACGGCACCTTGGCCGGAGAGCGTGCGTACGGCGGGACGGCCGGGAAGGGTGAATACGGTGGGGCGGCCTGAGAAGCCGATTCCCCCGGACTGCGACCCTGCCACCAGGGACTTCGCCCAGGCCCTCCGGGACCTCAAGCGGGACAGGAAGGTGAGCTACCGCCAGATGGCGGAGGCCGCGAACTACTCCTCCACCGCGCTCTCCCAGGCGGCGTCAGGGGCGGCCCTGCCGTCCCAGGCGCTCGCCCTGGCCTACGCGGTGGCATGTGGCGGGGACCCTGCGGAGTGGACGAGCCGATGGGAAGCCGCGGCCCGGGCCCACCAACCTGCACCCCCGCCCCCAGTACCGGGCACTTCCGAGATCGAGGTACGCCGGGTGTTTCCTCCGGCCGACGGCCCCCGTGTGGAGTACCCCCTTATCAACCAAGTCTTCTCGCAGGAGATTAGGGCGCTTCGTCAGGAAGCAGGCCTCACCGCTGCCGCCATGACGAGCCGGGCGCGCCTGACGCCGGTCGACTTCAACCGGATCGAGACGGGGAGGGCTCACCTGGTCCGCGTTGAGGCGATCGTGGCGTATGTCAGGGCATGCGGAGGCGACGTACCGATGTGGGTCGAGCGCTGGCGCAGGGTCGCCAGCCCGCCGGTCGTCGGCAGGACGGCGGCAGCCGTCGACAAGGTCGGGACGGGGGAATTGGTGGCTACCGGCGACATCGTCCATAGCGTCACGCTGTACACGGAGGCGAAGAGCGGGGACCACGGCCACGATGTCTGGCACCCGTCCGAGAGCAAGCGGGTCACCGCGTTCAGCAAGTTGGTGACGCCGCAGGAGTTCGTCGACGCCCTGCGGGCCCTGCGGGCTGAAGCCGGTATGCCATCCATCAGGGCGATGTCTCGGGCCGCGCAGGCTGCGGGCATTTCCGTGCCGCACAGCACCCTGCACGACGCGCTGCGCGGCCACCGACTGCCCAGCAGGCCGGTAGTCCAGGCCGTCGCCACAGCCTGCCGCCTGAGCGAACGTGAGACCAAAGTCCTGCTGGAGGCCTGGCGGCGGCAGCGCACTAGCGACGAACCGCAGCTGAAACCGCGCAGCGAGACGTACATGCTGCTGAGCAAGCTGATCGCCAACCCGGAGTTCTGGAAGTGGGCTCAGAGGTCTACCCCTCCACTACTCACGCTCATCGCGGTCCTGGTCTACGCAACCGTCATCAAGTAGAAGGTCGAGTCGGCGGCAGCCGGCTCGACCTTCCCCGGCCTTCGGTACCGCGTACGGGACCACCGTAGGTACCGCCCACGGGACCGGCCGATGTGACGCGGATCACGGCTGAGTGACGCTGCATTCGGCAGGGTCCCGAGGGCGAAGGGGTGAGGGACGGCGAACGCCCGGCCCCGGACAGGAGACCACCATGCGCTGCGGCGCCTGCAACCACGACGTGCCCACCGAGTCCTTCTGGCACCACGCCGGGGTCGTCCCTCCAGACTGTGTCCCGCTCTGCCCGCCGTGCCCCGGCTGCCCGGCCGCGGCCTGCAGCAGCCGCACCTCGGTCAACGACGACACCCAGGAATGAGAGCGGTGGCCCGTCGGCGGATCGATCCCCGGCGGGCCACCCGGTGCCCGAGCTCGGGTTACCAGTCCCAGCCCCCGACCATGTCGATGATCATGCGGATGACCACGTGGAGGGCGTTCCCGATGGCCGCCATCTGGATGGCGGTCGCCAGCCACCGGCTCCCACGGAGCTTCTGCAGGCCGCGGCGGGCGCTGCCGGTCACGGTGCCCTTGCTGACGCCGTGCCGACGGGCCACGTCGTCCGCGGTGTGGCCGTGGCCCTTGTGCTCGACCAGGTACTCGCGCTCCTTGGGCGGCAGTTCGTCCAGCGCCTTCTCCAGGTCGAAGCGCTCCTCGATCGGCTCCGGCTCCTCGGCGGCCTGCAGGTCCTCGGGCAGCTCGCCGTCGTACTCGACGGCCGGCTGGGTGTACTCGGGGAGCTTCGTGTAGATCACGCGGCGGGCGATGGTGAACTGCACCCGCTCCGGCTTCCGCAGGCGGTCGAAACCGCTCCGCCAGGCCCGTCGGGGCGGCCCAAAACCGGGCCGAGCCCGGTCGACCGCGCCCGGCCGGGCTCCAAGCACCACATCGTCACCGACGCTCACGGCACCCCGCTCGCCATCACCCTGACCGGCGGCAACCGCCACGACGTCACCCAACTGCTGCCCCTGCTCGACGCGATCCCACGCATCCGCGGAGCGACCGGCCGCCCGCGCCACCGGCCCCGACAGCTGTTCGCCGACCGCGGCTACGACTACGACAAGTACCGCCGGCTGCGGTGGAAACGCGGCATCAAACCGGTCATCGCCCGCCGCGGCGTGCCGCACGGCTCCGGTCTGGGCACCGTGCGGTGGGTGGTCGAACGCACCAACGCCTGGATCCACGGCTTCCGCCGCTTGCGAATCCGCGACGACATCCACGAGGCCTTCCTCAAGTTGGCCTGCTGCGTGATCACCTGCCGACGCGTCCGAGCATTGTGTTAGCTCCTCTAAGGGCGTCCGCCAGTAGGTGCTGCGGATGGTGGCAGTGGAACAGGCACGGTTC
>NZ_BAAALD010000163.1:0-9673 GCF_039528095.1 Kitasatospora arboriphila | reverse complement strand
CGCCCACCGCAGCACCTCGTGCTCGCGCGGGGTGAGCCCCGCCTCCGCGGAGCGGCCGGCCGCCCCGCCCCCCCCCCCCCCGGCCCCCCCCCCGCCGCCGGGGTGCGCCCCCGGTCCGGAGGTGGGGCCGGACGGCGGTCCCGAGGGCCCGCCGGGGTACGAGGAGGTGTGGCCCGGCCCCGCCGGGCGGTTGCCGGAGGACGGCGGGCCGGAGCCCGGCCCGGACAGCGGTCCGGAGGGCGGTCCGGACGGGTCCTCGGGCGGGCCGGACGGCTGATCGGGTGACGGCGGCAGCGGGCTCACGGGTGTTCCTCCCGTTCTGGGCACCCCCGCACGCCATTCTCCGCGCGCCCGGTCCGGCCCGCGCGACAGCCCGCCGTCCCCGCCCGCAGGCTCGCCGTTCCCGGCCACCGGGGCCCGCCCTCCCCCGCCGCCCGGGCTCGCCGTTCCCCGCCGCCGGGCGGAGGCTGGAAGGAGACCCCACCGGATTGAGCCGACCCGGGAGGAGCCGATTGTGCGGACGAGCAGCGGGCCCGGCGCCCGCACCAGCGACGGGCCCGCGGCCCGCTCCGGCGGTGCCGCGGGCGAACTGCGGCACTGGGGCGAAGCCCTGACGGCCGTGGTGGCCGCGGTGGCCGCCATGCTGGCGGTGGCCGCGATCGGCCTGTACTTCGCCGGCGCGAACGACCTGCCCTCCGGGGGCTACGGCTCGGTGGTCGCGGCGACCGTGCTGATGGCCTGCGGAGCCTCCGCCCGGGTGGAGGGCGGGGCGGCGTTCGTGGCCGGGGCGAAGGGCGGCATCGAGGCCGTCCCGCTCTCCGTGTCGCTGACCGGCGCACTGCTGGTCGGCTGGCTGTTCCTGCGCCCGATGCGGCTGCACGCCACCGTCTCCGGCCGGGAGCTGCTGGCCCGGGTGGGCCGGGTCGCCGTGCTGTGGGCGCTCGCGCTGCTGCTGCTGTCGGTCCCGGCCGAGAAGAGCTTCGTGGTGTCGACCGGCGAGCCGCTGATCGACGAGCTGGGCGGCCTGGTCGGCGCCTCGCCGACGGTGGGCTTCGCCGTGGACACCGGTCGGGCGGTCGGCCTCGGCCTGGTGTGGCTCGCGGTGGTGCTGCTGCTCGCCCTGGCGGTCTCCCGGCGGACCCCGCTGCCGCTGCCGCTGCTGCGCTTCCACACCGCCGTCCGTCCGGCCGCGCACGCCGTGCTGACGCTGCTGCTGGTCTACGTCGCCCTGGCGCTGCCGGCCGGCCTGGTGGAGGCCGCGGTCGGCGGGCACGCCCGGCAGACCCTTGCGGTGGTCTTCCTCGGCCTGCCGAACCTGGCCTGGCTGGCGCTCGGCATCGGCATGGGCGGTGCCTGGCACGGCCACGTCGCCGGCACGCTCGGCCTGCCGATGCCGCAGCCGCTGGCCGGGGTGCTGCAGCAGAACCAGGACGTCCGGCTGGACGCGGCCACCCTCACCGACCAGGACTCCCGGACGTGGCTGCTCGTCGCCCTGGCGGTGGTCGCCCTGCTGTTCACCGGGCTGGGCATGGCGATGCACGCCCCGCCCGGCATCAAGGCCTGGCGGCACGCGGTGCACCTGGCGGTGGCGCTGGCGGTGGCGATGCTGCTGATCGGCGTGCTCACCCGGATCTCCGCCGCGTACGGCCTCACCCTGCTCGGCTTCGGCGGCAGCGGCGCGGCGGTGCTGGAGCCCGACCTGCTGGTGCTGGTGGCGGTGGGCGCGGTCTGGGGGGCGGTGGCCGGGCTGCTCGGCGGCCTGACGGCGGCCCGGGTGCGCCGCGACACCGCGCCGGCGGCGCGGCGGCCGGCGGAGCCGGGGGACGGCGGCCCCGACGCGTCCGGGGCTCAGTCGCGGTCGGTGCCGTAGACCGGCAGCGCCCACTCGGGCGGCTCCGGCGGGGGCGCCGGCGGGTCGGGCGGCGCGACGGCCTTCCGCAGTGCGACGGGCTCCGGCGGTGCGGCGGATTCCCCGGACACCGGGGACTCCGCGGAAGCCGGGGATTCCGCGGAAGCCGGGGACTCCCGCGGTGGGGCGAGTTCGGCCGGCGCCGCGGACTCGGGCAGCTGCGGGACGAGTTCGGTCGGCGTCGGCACCGGGATCGCCGCGACGTGCTCCACGCCGTGCAGGGCACCGACGAAGGCCAGGCAGCTGTCGTACCGCTCGTCCGGTGTCTTGGCGAGCGCCCGGATCAGCACGTCGTCGAGGGCGGCGGGCAGGTTGGGGCGGTGCTCGCTGAGGTGCGGCGGCGGGTCGTTGAGGTGCGCCCAGAGCTGGGCGAGGTCGTCGTCGCGCTGGTAGGGCGGGTCGCCGGAGAGCATCTCGTAGACCACGCAGGCGAGGCTGTAGACGTCGCACCGGCCGTCCACCGGCTTGCCGTTGATCTGCTCGGGGGCGACGTAGTCCAGGGTGCCGACGAACTGGCCGACGGTGGTCAGGCCGGAGAGCGACAGGGACTTCTTGGTGAGTCCGAAGTCGGTCAGGTAGACGTGCTCGGGGTGCTCGGAGTCGGTGCCCTCGGCGACCAGGATGTTGCCGGGCTTGACGTCGCGGTGCACGAGGTCGTGGTCGTGCGCGGCGTCCAGCGCGGAGGCGACCTGGGTGGTGATCCGCACGGTCTGGCGCAGCGAGAGCGGGCCCTCGCGGTCGAGCAGGGCGCGCAGGTCGCGGCCGCGGACGTAGCGCATGGCGATGTAGAGCAGGCCGTCGGCCTCGCCGGCCTCGTAGACCGGCACGATGTGCGGGTGGTCGATGGCCGCGGCGGCCTTGGACTCGCGGGCGAACCGCTCGCGGAAGACGTCGTTGCGGGCGAGGTCGGGGGCGAGCAGCTTGACCGCGACCGTCCGGCCGAGCCGCAGGTCCTCGGCGCGGTAGACGACGGCCATGCCGCCGCGGCCGATCAGCTGCTCCAGCCGGTAGGTGGCGAGTTGGTGGCCGGTCAGGTCGGCCGGTGCGGCGGTCGTCATCCGGCCTCACCCCGGGCGCCGGCCGCGGACCGCTTGGCGGCGGGCGGGTCGACGGTGGCGTAGGTCTGCATCCGGGTGCCGTCGCTGAAGAACCAGCGGCCCTGGTCGAGGTCGAGCAGCCAGGCGGAGGATCCGTCGATGACGGCGCCGAGCCGCAGGTTGCGGCTGCGGTCGCGGAAGGTCTCCAGGTCGATCAGGCCGTCCGTGTACTCGCCGACCAGCCGGCGGTAGGTCGCCAGCGCCTTCTCCAGGGCGGCGAGCAGGGGGCGCGGGTCCTCCAGCGGGGTCAGCGGGTGGTCGGTGCCGGACGGCGGGTGGGGCAGGGTGACCAGCAGCCGGCCGTCGACCCAGGCCGACCAGCCGTTGGAGCAGACGATGCGCGCCCAGTTGCCGTTGTTGTCGGCGAGCCGGACGGGGAGCAGCGGGTCGAGCCGTACGGACGGCCGCGACGGGTCCGGGCTCGCCCAGGTCTGCAGCCCGTCGGCGGGCGCGACGTGGGTGGGCTGGAACTCGTACGGGGCCGTCATCCGCGGTCACCTCCGCATCACGGCGGGTTCGTGACGGCGCAGCAGGCGCAGGACCAGCAGGCCGAAGAGGACGCTCAGCACCACCATCATGCCCATGTCGAGCAGCCAGACCGAGGCCTCGTGCCGGAAGAGCGGATCGGCGGTGAGCGGTTTGGGCACCGAGGCGTGCAGGTCGACGGTGGAGGCCATGGCGGCGAAGGCCCAGCGGGAGGGGACGAGCCAGGAGAGCTGGGCGAGCACGGGGGTGCTGTTGAGCTGGATCAGCGCGCCGCAGAACACCACCTGGACGATGGCGACCAGCACCAGCAGCGGCATGGTCACCTCCTCCTTCTTCACCAGGGCGGAGATGAGGAGGCCGAGCATCATGGCGGTGAAGGCGAGCAGGGCGACCGCCAGGGTGATCTCCAGCAGCGGTGGCATGAGGACGCCTCCGCCGCCCTGCGGGCGCAGGTCGACGCCGAGCAGCGCGACCATGGTGAGCACCACCGCCTGGACGACGGTGACGGTGCCGAGCACGATGATCTTGGACCAGAGGTACGCCGATCTGGACAGGCCGACCGCGCGTTCTCGCTGGTAGATGACGCGTTCCTTGACGAGTTCGCGCACCGAGTTGGCGGCGCCGGTGAGCACCGCGCCGACGCAGAGGATCAGCAGCGCGTTGAAGACGCTGTCCTCGGCGAGCTTCTTGCCGGCCAGGGCCCGGGCCATCACGCCCATGACGAACGGCAGCGCGATCATGACGGCCAGGAAGGTCCGGTCGGCGGTGAGCGCGGTGGCGTAGCGGCGGACGAGGGTGCCGACCTGGTGGTGCCAGCGCTGCGGGTGCGGGGGCTTGGGTGCCGGCGTCTCGGCGGCGGCCGGGGCCTGCGGCAGGGCCGGGCCGGGATGGTCCATGGCGCCGGTGATGTAGCGGCGGTAGGAGGGCGAGGAGCGGTACTGGCCGGCCCAGTCGCGCTCGGTGTCGTTCTCGAAGGCGTCGAAGGCGTCCGGCCACTGCTGGAAGCCGAAGAAGTCGAGGGTCTCGCCGGGCGGGCCGTAGAAGGCGATCCGGCCGCCGGGGGCGAGCAGCAGCAGCCGGTCGCACACGTCGAGGCTGAGCACGCTGTGCGTGACCACGATGACGGTGCGGCCGTCGTCGGCGAGGTTGCGCAGCATCTGCATGACCGAGCGGTCCATGCCGGGGTCGAGGCCCGAGGTCGGCTCGTCCAGGAAGAGCAGCGAGGGCTTGGTGAGCAGCTCCAGCGCGACGCTGACGCGCTTGCGCTGGCCGCCGGAGAGGCTGGAGATCACCTGGTCGGCGCGCTTCCCCAGGCCGAGTTCGGCGATCACCTCCTCGACCCTGGCCTCCCGCTCGGCGGCGGCGGTGTCGCCGGGGAAGCGCAGCTCGGCGGCGTAGCGCAGGGCGCGGCGCACCTGCAGCTGGGTGTGCAGGATGTCGTCCTGCGGGACGAGGCCGATCCGGCGGCGCAGCTCGGCGTAGTCGCGGTAGAGGTCGCGGCCGTCGTAGCGGACGGTGCCCTCGTCCGCGGGGCGCAGTCCGGTGAGGGCGTTGAGCAGGGTGGACTTGCCGGCGCCGCTCGGGCCGGCGACCGCGAGCAGCATCTTCTGCCCGACCGGGAAGGTGACCGAGTCGAGCAGCCGGCGGCCGCCGGCCACGGTGACGCTGAGGCGGTCGACGTCGAGGTCGACGTCGCCGGTGTCGACGTACTGCTGCAGTTCGTCACCGACCAGGCAGAACACCGAGTGGCCGATGCCGATCAGGTCGCCCTCGCCGACGAGGGCGTCGAGCACCGGCTGGCCGTTGAGGTAGGTGCCGTTGTGGCTGCCGAGGTCGACGATCTCCCAGCGCCCGTCGGAGCGGGCGCGCAGTTCGGCGTGCCGGCGGGAGACCGACAGGTCGCCGACGACCAGGTCGTTGTCGACGGCGCGGCCGATCCGGACGACCTTCGCCGGGAGCGGGCGGACGGTGGTCGGCGGCCGCATCGAGCCGGTGATGGCGGTCAGCGCGGAGGGTTGCCGGTCGACGGCCGGCTTCCGGGGCAGCTCGCGCAGGGTGCAGCGCGGTCCGTCGGCGGCGCTGCCGAACCGCAGCTCGCTGCCGGCGCCGACGTCGAGGTGCCGGATCCGGTGACCGTCGGTGTAGGTGCCGTTGGTGGAGCCGTTGTCGTCGAGCTCCCAGTGGTCGCCGTCGGCGTGCAGGACGGCGTGGTGCCAGGACACCCGGGGGTCGCTGAGGAAGACCTCGCTCGTCGGATCGCGGCCGACGTGGTAGGTGCGGCTCGGGCTGATGACCTGCGAGTCGCCTTCGGTCTCGAGTACCAGCTGCGGCGCGGTGAGCGCGGCGGGTCGCTCTCCCATACCGCCGATGGTAGCCGCGCACCGGGAGGCACGCCCGCTTCCACCGGGACGCCCGGGCGGGGAGCGGGCCCGGCGCGGGGTGTCCGGCGACATGCCCACGGCGGGGCGATTCGGCCGGAAACAGGTGTGTCACCCGGTATGTCTTGGGGCATGACGAGTTCGTACTGTCGGCCGCACACCGGGGAGGCTCCGTGAACACCTGGGCGACCTGGACCACGCAGGGCATCCTCGCCGGCACCGGAGGGGTGCGAACGGTCGAGTTGGGTGTCATCAAGGGCGATCTGACGGTCCACACGACGTGGATCGACGGGGAGGCCCGACTGACGGTCCAGTACAGCGGCGCGCTGGACTGGTTCACCGTGGAGGGCAGCCCGGTGCCCGCCGGGGACGAGGCGGCCGCGCGCGAGGTCCACCAGCGCATGGTCGAGGCCGTGAAGGCCGGCGGCGGTGCGACGGCTCCGAGCTGACCGGCGGCTCCTGCTGCCGGCGGTCGCCGCGGCGGTGGCCGTGCTGCTCGCCGGGTGCACCGCGGGCGGCGGTTCGGCGGTCTCCACCGGGGTGCCGTCCGCCGTGGTGGCCGGCTCGGCCTCGCCGACCCCGCTGCGGGCCGGGGACTGGCCGACCTACCACCGCGACGCGCTGCGCACCGGCACGGCCCCCGGGGCCGCCCCGGTCGGGCCGCTCGGCACGGCCTGGACGGCGAAGCTCGACGGCGCCGTGTACGGGCAGCCGCTGGTGGTCGGCGACAGGGTGCTCGCGGCGACCGAGAACAACACGGTGTACGGGCTGGACGCGTCGAGCGGTGCGGTCCTGTGGAGCCGCCACCTGGGCGCCCCGGCCCGGGCTGCCGAGCTGCCGTGCGGCAACATCGACCCGCTGGGGATCACCGGCACCCCGGTCTACGACCCGGCGACGGGCCGGGTGTTCGCGGTCGCCGAGCTGGCGGGCGGCCGGCACGTGCTGGTGGGTCTCGACGCGGCGACCGGGGCGCTGGAGGTCCGGCGCGAGGTCGAGCCGCCGAAGGGCGACCCGCTCGCGCACCAGCAGCGCTCGGCGCTGGCGCTGTGGAACGGCCGGGTGGTGATCGCGTTCGGCGGCCTGTTCGGTGACTGCGGCGACTACGTCGGCAGTCTGGTGTCGGTGCCGACCAGCGGCGCCGGGACGGTGCTCTCCTACGCGGTGCCGACCCGCCGCGAGGGCGGGATCTGGGCGAGCGGCGGGCCGGTGGTGGACGGCGACCGGCTGCTGGTGTCGGTCGGCAACGGCGAGTCGACCGGCGGCTCGTACGACGGCTCGGACTCGGTGCTGGCGCTCTCCCCCGAACTGCAGCGGGTCGACTGGTTCACCCCCTCGACGTGGGCGGACGACAACGCGCAGGACCTCGACCTCGGTTCGCTCTCCCCCGTGCGGGTCGGCGGCCACGTACTGGCCGCCGGCAAGCGCGGCGAGGCGTACCTGCTGGACGCGCAGCGCCTCGGCGGCATCGGCGGGCAGGTGGCGCAGGCGACGGTCTGCCCGGCGTACGGCGGGGCCGCGGTGGACGGCTCGGTGGTGTACCTGCCCTGCCAGCAGGGCCTCGCCCGGGTGACGGTGGGTCAGGACGGCTCGCTGCACCAGGACTGGCAGGTGGACCTGGAGCGCGGCGGCTCGCCGGTGGTCGGCGGCGGCGCGGTCTGGGTGGTGGACGACCACCGCGGTGTGCTGCTCGCCCTCGACCCGGCGACCGGGCGGGTGCTGCAGCAGGCGAGGACCGGCCCGGCACCGCACTTCGCCTCCCCGGTGCTCGCCGGCGGCCGGGTGCTGGTCGGCACGGACGCCGGGGTCACGGCCTTCTCGGCCGGCTGAACGGCCCCTCCCCGCGGGCGGAGCGGGGCCGCCCGCGGATCTCCGGGAATTCGCGTGAGACCTTCCGGGCCGCCGAGGCGTGTACATGAACAGGAGCGTGCACCCGGGCGCGGGGGACGGCCGCACGGCCGCCCCGCCCGAAGATCAACTGATGTCACATCAGCTGATAATGTGCAGGCCAAAACGGGGGCGTGGGCGACGCGCGCGCCCCGCCGTACCCGATTCCTGGAGCATCTGTGCCCGCACGCCTGTACCGCCGCGGCCTGCCGCTGGCCGCCGCCGCACTCGCCGCGTCCCTGCTCGCCGGCTCGGCCCAGGCCGACAACCCCGCCCCGGCCGACGCGACGCTGACGGCCGACCTCGACGCGCTGCTCGCCGACGCCCGCCTCGCCAACGCGCAGGCCGGCGTCCAGGTCCTCGACGCCGCCACCGGCCAGGTGCTGTACTCCCGCCAGCCCGGTGCGCTGCTCACCCCGGCGTCCACCATGAAGACCGTCACCTCGACGGCCGCTCTCGACCTGCTCGGCGCCGACTACCGGTTCACCACCGAGGTCCGCACCACCGGCACCGTGTACGGGAACAAGCTCGCCGGCGACCTGGTGCTGAAGGGCGGCGGCGACCCCAGCCTGCTCGTCCAGGACCTCGACGACCTGGCGGCCAAGGTCGCCGCCTCGGGCATCACCACCGTCACCGGCCGGATCCTCGCCGACGGCACCCGCTACGACTCCACCCCGCTCGGCCCCGGCTGGACCTGGGACGACGAGCCGTACTCCTACAGCCCGCAGATCTCCGGCCTGACGATCGCCAACGACGCCGAGTACACCATGGACACCGTCCAGGTGACCGTCACCCCGGGCGCGGCCGGCGAGAAGGCCAAGGTCGCCCTGGTGCCCGCCGAGGCGCCGATGAAGTTCACCGGCAGCATCACCACCGGCGCGGCCGGCAGCGGCGCCTCCGCGGGCGTCGACCGCCGCCGCGGCGCCAACGAGCTGCTGCTCTCCGGCAGCATCGCGGCCGGCGCCGCCCCGGCCACCTACTGGGTCACGGTCGAGGACCCGGCCACCTACGCGGCCAAGGTCTTCGCCGGCGCGCTCGCCCGGCACGGCGTGACGGTCCAGCGCGGCGTCGCCTCCGCCACCGGCTCCGAGACCTCGACGGCGATCGCCTCGCACCAGTCCAAGACCCTCGCCGAGCTGATCGTCCCGATGCTGAAGATCAGCAACAACGGCATAGCCGAGCACCTGACCAAGGAGATCGGCAAGGTCAAGGGCGGCAAGGGCGACTGGGCCACCGGCGTCGCCCAGGTCAAGGGCTTCCTCAAGGCCAACGGCCTGGAGACGCCGGGCGGCCGCCAGGTCGACGGCTCCGGCCTCTCGCGCTACGACCTCATCAACCCGGCCAAGATGGCCGGCCTGCTCAAGGTCGCCCAGGACAAGCCCTGGTTCGACGCCTGGTACAACGCGCTTCCGGTGGCCGGCAACCCGGACCGGATGGTCGGCGGCACCCTGGCCGCCCGCATGCGCGGCACCAAGGCCGAGAACAACGTGCACGCCAAGAGCGGCTCGATGAGCGGCGTCGACAACCTGATGGGCTACGCCACCGCGCCCGACGGCCACAAGCTGATCTTCTCCGTGATGCTCAGCAACTTCGCCGGCACCAGCCCGCGCCCGGTGATCGACGCCATAGCCGTCCGCCTCGCCTCCGGCCCGGCCGCCACCCCGAGCGCCCCGGCCGCCACCCCGGTCACCCCGAAGCTGAAGTCGCTCAACGCCCCCGCCCGCGGCGGCGACGAGGCCACCGGCGCCAAGTCCGGCACCGGCACCCGTTGGGAGGACTGCGAGAGCGTCGGCCGCTGCTGACCGCCGCTCCCCGCCACACCGCGGCCGGGCCCCTCGGGACACCTCCCGGGGCCCGGCCGCGGTGCCGTCCGCCGCCGCCCCCCCCGCCCCCCGCCCCGGCCCCCCCCCCCCCGCCGC
>NZ_BAAALD010000162.1:0-9790 GCF_039528095.1 Kitasatospora arboriphila | reverse complement strand
TCCTCGCGGCCTGACCACTACAACGAGGGTGTCCGTCAAAGCGGAGCAAGCTCAGGTCACCGAAAGCTTGAGCTGAATCGATGTCAGGGGCCGGCAGCACTCCCGCGTCGTCGATGGTCGCGATGAAGTCGATGTCGGCCCACCCGCCACGGAACAGGACAACCGAGAGCTGCGCCTCGCCGGGGCCTGTGATGAGGATGCCGATCGAGTCGGGTTCGGTCACTGAAGACCGGTCCGTTTCAAGGCGCTGTGGCCACGGCGCGGCCTCGTCCCGCCAGCTCACATGCCCGACCGTCAGCCCCCGGCGCTCCCAGGCCGGACTGCGTTCTGCGACTTCGACAGCCGCGTGATCAAGGTCGATGACTCGCTCCATGTGCAGATCATGACGACCAGCGAGCGCGTCCTCCACCTGTTTCAGCCGGTGCGAGCCATGCGTTCACCAGCACGAGCGCATCCTTCAGTTCCCGACCCGCGGTCCGCAGCGCTCTTCGGACCCACTGCGCGCGATGTGGGAGGGACAGTCGCCGGGCCCGGTGAAAGGGGCCCGCCGAGGCGCTGAACATCGGGAGCCAAACACTGTCGGCGATGGCCAGTAGAGACCCGGGGGATCGGCGTCCGGTGAAACATCAGCTACGGAGCTTCCCTTCGATCGTGTGCTGTCTCCCGGTGTGTCGGGATGAGCAACGGAGACGGAGGACAGCCTGCCGCTGAAAGGAGACCACCGGCTCGGAGGGTTCGCAGGTCTCGTGCTGTCGACAGGTGGGGGAGTGGTGATCGCTCTGGATCCGCTCGGGCCGGTGCCGGACCGGGAAGCCGTAGTGGCCCGGTTGATGGATCTGGACAGCCAGGGCGCGCTGACCACGTCCCATGTGCGGCTGGTCGCCTCGTCTCTCGGAGTCACGGTGCGGGCGGTGTGGTACTGGGTTGCTGCGGCACGCCGCGAGGGCCGCCTCACACCGCGCTCCCGCACCCGGCTGACCATCACCCCGGAGATCCGGCGCCTGCTGGCTTTTTGGGGAGGCAACGTCTCGGCCGTCCACCGTGAACTGCTGGCCCGCGCGGCGGACGACCCCGAAGCCGGACCGGTGCTGTCGCTGTCGGCTCTGCACCGTGCCGTGGTGCGGGATCTGTCGGTGGGGGAGCGGGCGGGTCTGCGGGGCGGGGAAGCGGCCCGCCGGGCGCATGACGTGTTCGGGAAACGGCCAGCGTTGTGGAGGAACGCCTGCTGGGAGGGCGATCACAAGCACGTGCCGGTGCAGGTCGACATCGAGGGCGAGCCGGTGTGCCCGTGGATCACCTGGTTCATCGACTGCGCCACCAAGTACATCCTCGGCCTCGCGGTGACCCCGCACACACCCTCCAGGGACGCGGTGCTGGCCGCGCTGCGCACCTCCATCACCCGCACCGGACCGTTCGGCCCCGCCGGCGGCCTGCCCGCCCTGGTCCGTGTCGACCGGGGCAAGGAGTTCCTGTGCGCCACGGTCACCTCCGCGCTGGGCGCCTTCGCCGTCCCCGTGCACGACCTGCCCGCCTACAGCCCGCATCTGAAGGGCACCGTGGAGGCGCTGAACGACGCGGTCGAGGAGATGTTCCTCCTCTCTCTCCCGCGCTACACCCACCGCCAGAAACTGACCGGCGGCCGAACCTGCGATCCGGACGCGCCGCCGCTGACGTTCCCGGCCTTCGTCGCGCTGCTCCTGGACTGGGTGCACTGGTGGAACACCGAGCACCACCCGGCCGGCCTGGACGGCCTCACCCCGAGCGAGGCGTGGAACGGCGATCCGACGCCGCTGCGCGACGTCCCGGCCGGGCATCTCGCGTTCTTCGCCCTGGAGGACGACGGCCGCACCCGCACGATCACCACGAACGGCATCTCCTGGCACCGCCGCCCCTACATCGCCCCGTGGATGGTCGGCCACACCGGCACGAAGGTCCGCCTGCGCCACCTGCCGCACCACGACGGCGAGATCGAGGTGTTCGACGCCTCCACCGGAGGCCATCTCGGCACCGCCCACCTTGCCGACCAGGCGAGCCCGGAGCAGGTCCGCGCCCTGAAAGCGGCCCGTACCGCCGCCGCACGCCGGCTGCGCGCGGACCTGAAGGCCGCGGAGAAGCTCCGCCGTCAGCGGTTCGCCGCCGTCACCGCGCCCGCCCCACCCGAGCCGCTCGGCACCCTCACCGCGGCAGAGGCCGCAGCCGAGCTGGAGGCGGCCGACGGCCGGGATCTTCGCGGCCTGGCCCTGCCCGGGCTGATCCCGCACGCCCCGCTCCCGGACGACTGGGTCCTGCCCCGCACAGCCGCACCCACCACGAGCCCCGGCCCCACAGGCACCGACCGGACCGACCCCACGCCCACAGCCTGAACCAGACGCCGGGCCAGCGTCCGACACGACCCCGCGCCGCGCCAACCACCCGCCCCCGCACGCCCATCCCGCCCCGCACGACCAACCGTCCTGCAGGCAGCCACGTCCCACCCGAGCCCCGGCAGACGGCCCGGCAATCACCCCGAACCCACCACCACGAACATCTCCACCCGAACCCGACAGCCCACGTCCCGGTAGGAGAACCCATGGCCACCGCGCCCGCCGTACGACCCGGCATGCTGCCCCCCGAGCGCGCCGACCACTACCTCAACCTGACCGACGCCCGCATCGTCGCCACCGAGGCGCTGCGCACCACCCAGGACAACATCGCCGCCACCCTCGACGCGAGGGCGATGATGGTCCTGTCCGGCGCCGCCGGCAACGGCAAGTCGTTCTCCGTGAACGCCGCGCTGCGCCATCTCGCGCCCCGCACCACCTACCGGGTCGCGTTCCGGGCCCGCCCCACCCCGCGCGACATCCGCCACGAACTGTTCCGCGCCCTGGCCCTGCCCGGCGAACCACCAGCGCGGCCGATCGAGTTCGACACCGTCCTCAAGGACGCCCTCGCCCGCTCATTCCACGTCCTGGTCTGCGACGAGGCGCAGTGGCTGTCACGCGAGTGCTTCGAGTACTGGCGCTACCTGTGGGACGACCCGGCCACCGACATCGCCGTCGTCTTCGCCGGCGGCGACGACTGCGCCAAGGTCCTGCGCCGCGAACCGATGCTCGCCTCCCGCGTCTACATCTGGCAGCAGGCCCTGCCGCTCACCCTGCCCGAGGTCCTTGCCACCATCCCCGCCTTCCACCCCCTGTGGGACAGCGTCGATGCGGACCTGATCGCCCTGGTCGACAAACAGGCCGCGCACGGCAACTTCCGCGCCTGGGCCCGCATCACCAAACACGCCGCCGACGGCCTCGCCGCCCAGGGCCGCACCCACATCGACGAACACCTGCTGCGCCAGGTCTACCAGCGCCTGGGCACGGGCGCATGACCGCCCGCCCACGCCGCCACCGCCGGAGGGCCTGACCATGCTGCTCTGCCCCGACCCGCCCCCGGTCACCCTCGTCCTGGACCCGTACGACGACCCGCACCACCTGCGCGCCGCCCTCGCCGGCCACCAGCCCCGCCACGGCCGGATCACCGTCCACCCCACCCCCGGCACCGACTCCGCGACCTGCCTGGCCCTGGACGTCCTCGCCGCCCTGGGCAAGCCCCTGCCCACCACCGGAACCCGTACGGGCGACGGCGAACGGTACTGGGCGATGGCCACCGCCTGGATCATCGCCACCCCCATCACCCACCTGACCGTCCTGCGCACCCATCTCCTGTCCACGCCCCGCCTTCGCGAACTGCTGCTCCTGCGCTCACGCACCGGGGTCCGCCTGCACCTGGTCTGCCACCGCCCACGCCCCACCCCGGCGCTCCACAAGGCCCTGCGGGACGCCGACCACCACATCGTCGAAGCCGCAGCCCTCCTCCCAGCCTCCGACCCTGACAGCCTCGACGACCCGCCCCATCCCCAAGTACAGCGCCCCCTCGAAGGCCGCTGGATCAACCTGCCCGCCCTGACCACCCTCTGCTCCCTGGACGGCCCCCAGCGCCCCTGCCACTGCACCCCACCCCTGGCCACCGAGCGGCGCTACCACCCACCCACGATGCAGCCAGCCACCACCGCCGAAGTCGCCCACCGCCTCCACACCGCCACCGCCCACCCCCACCTCGCCGCCGCCGTGGCCACCGCAGTGTTCACCGCCGCCTCCGACACCCAGCTCATGACCGCCCACCCAGGCGACCTCGCCCCCAACGGCACCACCATCACCCTCCACGACCCCGACAACCTGCGCTTCGGCTGCCTGACCCACCCGGTACCACCCTGGGCCCAACCGCTGCTCCGCGCCGTCCTCCACCTCTCCACCCTCGCGAACACCGCCGGCCGACCCGTCTTCAGCGACCCCCACCAGCGCGGTCACCCCCACCTGACCAACCTCGCCGAGAACTGCAAACTCCGCCCACCACAACCACCCACACCCCGCAGCAAAACCCGCCCCCGCACGCGGCCAACCGCACCCGCCAAACCCAAGTGGCCGATCAGCAACGCCCACTACCACTACCCCTGGGCATTCGAAGAGATCACCTACGGCTGCCCCCGCCCACCGCACCCCATCCGCCGCACATGACCACCGGGCAGCCCACCCCCCGACCGCTGCTCCTCGCGCGTACCGTGTGCCGCTCGGACCGCTGCGTGCATCGCCGAAAACCGGTTGGTACAGGGCCTGGCACCGCCGAAGATGAGCCGGTGATCAACAAGGATCAGGCGGTGCGCCTGGTGGAGCTGTGGCTCGAGCGCGAGCGCGTCCTGGAGCTGCAGGCCTTCCGCTGGGCGCACGACGTCGAGGTGTTCACGGCCAGCGAGCACGAGTTCGGCTGGCTGGTCGTCTGCCAAAGCCGCGAGTACGTCCGTACCCGCGACCCGCGCCACGCCCTGGCCGGCCTGGGTCCCTTCCTGGTGGACGGCCTGGACGGCAGCCTGCACCACATCCCCGTCTCCACCTACCTCGACGACTGGGAACACCTCTACCGCCACGACGTACGCGGCCTGCCGCGCCCCGATCCGGTAGCCGAGCGCATCCGCGAGGCCCTGGCAGCCAGCGGGCGCGTGGCCGCGATGCGCGAGCTGCGCCAGGCCGCTCCCGGCCTCCTCCTGGCCGAGGCACGTGCCTATGTGGATGCCCTGCAGGCCGGCGCCGCGCCCGACCCGGAGCTGGCCGCCCGGACCACAGCACCGGATACCTGCCGACAGGTGCCGATCGAGACACTGACCGGCCCCAACGGGCCCGCCCCGCACCCGATCCCGCCACCGCGTGCCCTGTACGGCCTCCACCCCGAGCGGCCGCTGGGCCACTACCGCGAACTGTTCCCCGACGACCCGCACGCCCCGAGTCTGCAACGCGCGCTCGGCGGCATCCGATGCGGCACACCCTCCCACGAATCCGAACTGGCCGCCTACCTGCGCGCTGGCACCTGCCTGCTCGCCGCCACCGCACTGACCCATGATGTCCTCGACCCGGACAAGCCACCGCTGGGCAGCTTCGGCCTGCTCACCGACGGCACCTGGTTCTGGTACGCCGACCTCGTCCACTACGTCGAACACCACCACGTGCAGCTCCCACCGAGCTTCCTTGCCCACGCCCGCGCCAACGACTGGACACCACCCGAGGTGAGCGACCAGGAAGTGAGCACGTTGTTGCACCGGCTCACCGACCCACCCGCCGAACCGCCGCCCGGATGCTGAGCCGGTCGAGCCCGGCGATCGGAATCCAGAACCAGCAGCACCGGCCCCGGCCGGGCCGGTCCTACCAAGGCCTCCAGCTGCCCGATGTCCAGGAGCGCTTTTCCGATCAGGGCGTGGTGCTGTGAGCTGGGCTGATCGGATTCGGTGTCGGCCGTTGTCGGCGCCGTTGAGGATGACGCCGGGTAGTAGGTCGGCGGGCTCGGCATCGGGGCTCGGTATGTCAGGGGTGTTCTCGGATGCGTCTGGCCGCGTCTGACCAGGGCTGTGGTTCGGGGGCGTCGTCCGCGAGCATCACGTCTTCCTCCCACCAGCCGGTGCCGTCCAGCCATGCCTGCAGCCAGGCGGCCAGTGACGGGGAATCCGCGAACCAGGCGTCGGCCCAGTCTTCGGGGTCGGCGTTCGGCTCGAAGAGCAGCACGGGAGCGTCGGGATGGAGGCAGTCAACGGCGGCGTACATCGCGCAGCCCCAGTCCAGGATGGGCAGGACACCGCGCGGCCAGTGCGGTGATGGATGCCCCCTGCCCTGGTCCGAACCGTACTCGGCCCGGTACGCGGAAACCGCCGTCCGGCCCTCACCGATCAGGGGGAGCAGCCGGTAGTCCGGGCCGAAGCCGCCGTTCGCGACCTCGGTGTACAGACGCCTGAGCATGACGGGCAGCTCGAAACCCACCAGCTGCTCCGCGTTCGCGAGGTCCTCGGATCCAATCCCGGGCGGAAGTGTCCTGCACTGCGTCCGAGCCTGGGCCGCGATGCGAGAGAGCAGTTCGTCGTGGTTGGTCATGCCGGTGATCGTCGCAGCCACTGCCGACAGTGACTGCGGGCTTTCCGCGCCTCTCCTCGCCGCAGATAGATGATCTTGTGCCCCCGATTGTCTGCCGAGGGAGCCTCATTGGCCGCCCTGGGGTGTCGGTCTTGCGGGCGGGGCCGTCGGTCAGGCCCACGGGTCGTCCGAGTAGCCCGCGGGGTCAGGAGTGTCGGGGTGGAGCATGGCGTGCAGGCAGCGGCGCAGGCCGTCGTGGTCGAGGTATTCGGCCGCCCGCATCCACGGCAGCGGCGCCATCAGAAGGGTCATGCCGTCGGTGGCGAGATCGTCCAGTACGGTGCGCAGTTCGTTCGGGACGGGCAGGCCGGTCAGGCACATCCATCCGAGGACGGCGCTCATACGGACCTCGGCCGGCCGTGCCGGGTCGGCCCAGCACTCCCGCACCCACACCACCGTGGGCTCGTGTCGGTGTGCCCGGCCGAGCTGGGCGATCGCCAGCACCAAGGCGGCGCGTACGGCTGGCTCCTGTTCGGCGTCCAAGCGGGCGTGGAACACGGTGCGGATGTCCCGTGTCCGGTCGAGGGCGGCCGCGAGCGCGTAGGCGGCGGCGATCCGGAGCGCGGGGTCGGCATCGTGAAGCAGGGGCAGGAGGAGGCCGGTGTCCGCGGCGATCGCCTCGCGGGCGGCCTGCACGGACCAGTTCTGCGGGTAGCCGGTGACCTCGACGGACCACTCGTCGTCGTCACGGAACCGCAGCATGTCCTCGCGCGTGCACACCCCCTGGTGCCGCATGCGTGCCACCTCGGCCACCACGCCCAGGGCCTCGACGCGGTGGCTCGAGCCCGGGTCGGCAGCGATCCGGATCAGGAACGGCACCGCCGGCGCCACCGCCGCCCTCATGTCATTGGCACACAGACCCATGAGCATGCCCAGGGCACGGCCGCCGACGTCGACGCCCCCCGAGCGCAGCCGCTCCATGTCCTCCCGAACCTCGACACCGTCCGGGAAGCGGTCCCATGGCACCTCCTCCAGCAGGAATTCGTCTTTCACCTCAGGACGGACAGCCGCCACGACCGCGCGAACGTCGAGAGGTCCGCCCACCTGGTCAAGGAAATTCCCGTCCCCGAACGCCCTCCATACCGCCTGGCACGCGGGGTCGAACTCCCACTCACTCACCCGGCAACCTCCGCGACGCTGTCCCATCGGCGCCGCAGCGCGACACGGAAGGGAACCCACCCGCAGCTGATCATGTCAGCCGCCACGGACACCCTGTCCCTGTTCCGGACTCTCACCGCCGACCACGGCCGGGCGGTGCGCCGCAGCGCCACCAGGCAGTTGGCGCCTCCGTAGTGACCCCACATCCTCACCCGGCCCGCCCCAGGGGCCCGACCTGCCCTGCGACCGGGCCGGGCACCAAGCCCAGCGCCACAGTGCTGGCGGGTCCGGTGATGTCGGTGATGGATCGTAGGGTCGGGCGGTGACCACCCCAGACCCGCCCACCGACCGGCCCGTACCAGAGGCGCTGCCCGACCCGTCGGTGCTGTTGCACGGGACCAACTGGGCGTCGCTGGAGACCGCTACCGGCACTGCCAGGAAGCTGCCCCGAGTGCTGATCCGGCTCCTGGAGCCCGGTCTGACCGTGCCGGAAGCCCGCAAGGCCCTAGACGCCCTCGAACCGGTACGGCACCAGGACACCATCTACGAGGCCACCCCCGTGACCGCCTTGTTCGTCGCAGCGCTCCTCGCCCGCCGCACGACACAGCACGGCATGCAGGCGGACGGTGTGTGCGTGCTGCTCCTGGCATGGCTTGCCGGAGTCGCCGGCGACTGCGACGACGCGTGCGTCGCAGCCGGCAACCGCTACTTCGACGGGAACTACCTGGACGGCTACCCGGCCATGGTCGCCATGCGTGCTCTGCGCCCGGCGCTCTACCGCGCCGTCTCACCGCTCCTCGACCATACCGAAGCAGCCGTCCGCGACACCGCCCTGGCCGCGGCCCTGGCCTTCGCCGAACACCCCGCCCTGGCCCCCACCGAGACACCCTCGCCCACCACGCCCGCCAGCTCCTGCGCACCAACGACACGCAGTGGCGCCGCCAGCAGGCCCTTGACGCCCTGCGCGCCTGGGGACACGACACCACCGGCCTGACCCGCCCCGGCGACGACGACCCAAACCCATACACCAGCGACTCCCTCCGGCTCGACGAAGACTTCGCCACCCCGCCCTTCTGACAGCAGGCAGCGCAGCGGCCGCCTGCCCATCGCCGGCAGAACGAGCACGCCGCTCACTCCACGGCCCCGTCAGGGCAGCAGACAGCACCAACCGGCCCGCTACGCCCACTCCACGCCGTGCTCGGCGAGCTGCGCCAGCTGCCCCGCGGTGAGCTTGGCGCGCCTGGCCTTCTGGTTGTTCAGCCACGCACCCAGACCCATGTGAAGGACCTCGGTGCTCTCCTGGCCGCCGGGGCCGGCCACCGTGACCTCCAGCGGCTCCTTGTGCAGGCGCGGGACCCGGACGTGGCCTTCCCGGCGGGCGAACGCTGCGAGGGCGGCCAGGCCCTGCTGGAAGCGGTCCGCGCGGGGCATCTTCAGCTTCGCCTCCGCCGTGGCCTTTGCCGCCACGAGCTCCGGGTCCGGCTCGATGCCGATCGCGGTGAGCAGGTCCTGCTGGTCCGCCTCCAGGCCGGGGAAGCCGGCGCGCTGCACCCGGGCCCAGCGGCCGAGCTGCTCGCCCTCGAACACCGTCTCCTCAGGCAGCTGCGCCCAGTCCACGCGGCCGTCGGCCTCCAGCCACCACCGCCTGGCCACCGCGCAGGCGCGCTGCCAGATGATCGGCCAGGTCGGGCACCACCACGGGTCGATCTCCTCCAACGCGGCCCGCCGCTCCACAGCGAGCGCTCCCGCCTCGCCCGCGGGCACCTGGGCGGCGGCCCGCAGCTCCGCGAGCCACGTCCCGATGGCGTACCCGCCGACCGACGCCCGCGCGGGAGCCGCCAGGCTGCCAGCGTGTTCCTTTGCCCACACCCGCGCCCACGCCAGGCCCGCCTCGAACCGCGCGTCCGGCACCGACCAGATCATCCCGGGATCATCGAGCATGTCGGCCCGATACTCCGCCGACACGCCCGCAACCCGCTCGCTGTACCGGTGAGGTACACCCTCACCAACAAAAATTGAACACGTTCAGTATAGGATTTCCCGCGAGGGTAGACCCTGCCGCACCGAAAGGGCTCAGATGACGCACGAGTACCAGCAGTCACACATATGCCGGTCAACCACGCCTTGTTGGGCATGGGTCACCTGCGCAGCGTGGACAGTCCTCGGGGCTTGACCCCGGATGTTGGACACCAGAGACACTCGGACCTTGATGGGCC
>NZ_BAAALD010000161.1:0-9796 GCF_039528095.1 Kitasatospora arboriphila | reverse complement strand
CGACGGCGCCCCCGCGGGCTGGGCCTGCCCGGCGCTGGCCGGGGCGCTGCACGGGGCGGGGGGGCCGTGCGCCGCCGCTCCCGGCCCCCCGGGCGGCGCCCGCCGCGGCGAGGGCGGCGGCGGTCAGGCCGGTGGTGTGCAGGCGTCCGGTGAGGAAGGCGGCGAGGGTGTCGGCGTCGTGGATCCGGCCGTCCCGGACGGCGGCCTCGGCGCCACCGGAGTGGGCGTGGCCGCCGGCCGGGACGCGGCCGTCGGCGAGGAGCAGCAGGGCGGCGTGCACCTGGGCCTCCTCAGAAGAGGAAGTACCGCTGGGCGAGCGGGAGTTCGGTGGCGGGGGCGGGGGTGACGGTCTCGCCGTCGATGGTGACGGTGAAGGTGTCGGGGTCGACCCGGACGTCGGGGCGGGCGGTGTTGTTCACCATGTCGTCCTTGGTGACGCCGCGGGTGGACCGGATGGCGGTGAACTGCTTGCGCACGCCCAGCTGTTCGCCGAGCCGTTCGGGCAGCCGGTCGTCGATCGCGGCCTGCGCGGTGAAGTTGAGGGAGTTGGCGGCGGGGGCTCGGCCGGTGGCGCCGAACTGCGGCCGGGGCAGCACGGGTTGCGGGGTGGGGATGGAGGCGTTGGCGTCGCCCATCTGCGCCCAGGCGATCTGGCCGCCCTTGATCACCAGGTCGGGTTTGACGCCGAAGAAGGCCGGGGTCCAGAGCACCAGGTCGGCGAGCTTGCCGGGTTCGACGGAGCCGATCTCGTGGTCGACGCCCTGGGCGGCGGCCGGGTTGACGGTGTACTTGGCGACGTAGCGGCGGGCCCGGTGGTTGTCGGCGCGGCCGTCGCCGGGCAGGGCGCCGCGGCGGACCTTCATGACGTGCGCGGTCTGCCAGGTGCGCAGCACGACCTCGCCGATCCGGCCCATCGCCTGGGAGTCGGAGCTGATGATCGAGATGGCGCCGAGGTCGTGCAGGACGTCCTCGGCGGCGATGGTGGACGGGCGGATCCGGGACTCGGCGAAGGCCAGGTCCTCGGGGACGTGCGGGCTGAGGTGATGGCAGACCATCAGCATGTCGAGGTGCTCGTCGACGGTGTTGACGGTGTGCGGGCGGGTCGGATTGGTCGAGCTGGGCAGCACGTTGGGCTGCGAGACCACGGTGATGATGTCGGGGGCGTGGCCGCCGCCGGCGCCCTCGGTGTGGTAGGCGTGGATGCCGCGTCCGGCGATCGCGGCGAGGGTGTCGGCGACGAACCCGGCCTCGTTCAGGGTGTCGGTGTGGATGGCGAGTTGGGCACCGGTCGCGTCGCAGACCCGCAGGCAGGCGTCGATCGCGGCCGGGGTGGCGCCCCAGTCCTCGTGGATCTTGAAGCCGAGTGCGCCGGCTCTCAACTGGTCGTGCATGGCGGCGGTGTTGACGGTGTTGCCCTTGCCGAGCAGGCCGATGTTGAGCGGCAGGTCGTCCATCGCGGCGAACATCCGGGCGAGGTGCCAGCCGCCGGGGGTGATGGTGGTGGCCTTGGTGCCCTCGGCGGGGCCGGTGCCGCCGCCGATCAGCGTGGTGATGCCGGAGGCGAGGGCCTCGTCGGCGAGCTGCGGGCAGATGAAGTGCACATGGGCGTCGATCGCCCCGGCGGTGAGGATCTTCCCGTTGCCGGCGATCACCTCGGTCTCCGGGCCGATCACGAGGTCCGGGTGGACGCCGTCCATGGTCTCCGGGTTGCCGGCCTTGCCGAGGGCGGTGATCCGGCCGTCCCGGATGCCGATGTCGGCCTTCACCACACCCCAGTGGTCGAGCACCACCGCGCCGGTGATCACGGTGTCGGGGGCACCCTCGGCGCGGCTCGTCCGGGCCTGCCCCATCGACTCGCGGATCACCTTGCCGCCGCCGAAGACCGCCTCGTCGCCGCCGCGGCAGCGGTCCTCCTCGACCTCGATCAGCAGCGCCGTGTCGGCGAGCCGGATCCGGTCGCCGGTGGTCGGCCCGTACAGGTCGGCGTAGCGCTCGCGGCTCAGCCGCAGCGCGGGGGCGGACGGGTCGCTGCGGTCAGCCATCGAGGGCACCTCCGGTCTCGCCGCGCAGGCCGTGCACCTCGCGGCGGCCGCCGATCGGCACGAGTTCGACCTCCACCGGGATGCCCGGCTCGAAGCGGACGGCGGTACCGGCCGGGATGTTGAGCCGCTGCCCGCGGGCAACCGCCCGGTCGAACTCCAGCCCCGGGTTGGCCTCGGCGAAGTGGTAGTGCGAGCCGACCTGGATCGGCCGGTCCGCGGCGTTCACCGCGGTCAGCCGGGTGACCGGCCGGCCGGCGTTCAGGCCGATCTCCCCCTCGCCGTACAGGATCCCGCCCGGCGCCACGGGGCCCGGCGCGCTCACTGGATCGGCCCGTGGACGGTGACGAGCTTGGTGCCGTCCGGGAAGGTGCACTCCACCTGGACGTCCGGGATCATCTCGGCGATCCCCTCCATTACGTCCTCGCGGGTGAGCACCTGCCGCCCGGACTCCATGAGTTCGGCGACGCTGCGGCCGTCCCGGGCGCCCTCCAGCACGTGCGAGGTGATCAGTGCCACCGCCTCGGGGTGGTTGAGCAGCAGGCCGCGGGCCCGCCGCGAGCGGGCGACGTCGGCGGCGACGTGGACGAGCAGGCGCTCCTGCTCGCGGGGGGTCAGCTTCATCTGTACGCACCTCGGGGTGGGAGGTCGGACGGTGACGAGGAGGACATTGGATCCGCCCTTTGTTGTGCACCGGTTACGCCCTACTTTCCGAGGCGTAACCGCCCAGCCCCCGCCCTGGTTACGGGCTCGGGCCAACCACCAGGGGCGCGGGGAACTGCGCAATGCGGGAGCGGGTATCCAGACTGTTCGGGGTAGGACCTGGTTCGTGCGTGACACGCTCTCGACCTGCGCAGTTCTCCCCCAGCCTTCAGCCGGGAGGTGCCCCCACGCGCCCCTATTGGCTCGCCCTCCGCGCCCCTGGCGGCTGCCCCCCCTCACAGCCGGATCCGGGCCGCCACCGGCAGGTGGTCGCTGCCGGTCCGGGCGAGGGTCCAGGTGCGGACGGGCGTAGCCCCCCGCACCAGCACCTGGTCGATCCGCGCCAGCGGGAACCCCGCCGGCCAGCTGAAGTCGAAGCCGCCCCGGGCGGGCGTCAGCCGGGAGGTGACCGGGGCGAGTCCGCGGTCGTCGAGGGTGCCGTTCATGTCGCCCATGACGAGGATCCGCCGCAGCGGCTCGGCGTCGATCGCCGCCGCCAGCAGCCGGGCGCTCTCGTCGCGCCGGGGTGTGGTGAACCCGGCCGCCGGCGAGATCCGCACCGAGGGCAGGTGCGCCACGTACACCGCCAGGTCGCCCTTGGGTGTCCGCGCGGTGGCCCGGACCCCGCGCTTCCAGTACTCGTGCACCTCGGCGGGCTTGAGGTCCACCGGCCGGACGTCCGACAGCGGGAAGCGGGACCACAGGCCGACCGTCCCGGAGCGCGCCCGGTACGGGTAGACCCCGCCGAGGATCCGCTCGTACACCCCGGTCGCCGGTTCCATCAGCTCCTCGACCGCGAGGAGGTCGGCGCCCGTCCCGGCCAGCCGGGTGGCGGTGCCCTCCGGGTCGGTGTTCTCGGCGGCCACGTTGTGCTGCACCACCGTCAGGTCGAAGGGCCCGCCGTCGCCGCCCGACAGCAGTCGGCCGCCGAACAGCCCGGCCCAGGCGACGGCCGGCAGCAGCACCGCGGCGAGGGCCAGCCGTGAGCGTCGGAGCAGCGCCGCCGCCAGCAGCAGCGGCACTGCCAGGCCGGCCCACGGCAGGAAGGCCTCCAGCAGGCTGCCGAGGTGCCAGCCCCCGTCGGGGACCAGCCGGTGGCCGATCAGCAGGAGTGCGGTGAGTGCCGCAAGGGCGGCCGTCACCCGGCCGCGGGACCGTCCGGGCGGCCGGGCGGGTGTCTCCGGTTCCGTCCGCTCCTGCACCGCCGTGTCGTCGCCCCGTGCCACCCCGTGGTACCTCCGTCCTCGGCCCTGTCGCCGTCCGCTGCGAGGACGCCGTACCCGGTCGGGCGGGTTCCGCACCGGCCGCCACCCGGAGGGAGCAGTGCAGTGCCCGTGTGAGGCGGTCCTCGGCACGGTCCTGAGCCGTAGTGCCGTACGGACGGGCGTTCGGCGGCGGTTGGCAGGTGGTTCGTTCCCGGTTCACCGCGTGGTGCGCACCGGCCGCCTAGGGTGCCGGGCATCGACCGAAACCCTTGGCAGGGAGGCCAGATGACGCAGCGTCCGATCGGTGGGGAATCCTCGCGCCGCACGTTCCTGCGGGCGACCGGGGCGGCCGGCCTCGGTGCGGCCGCGCTGACCGCGGCGGGGGCGGCCCCCGCGTCCGCCGCCGCCGACGAGCAGGCGGACGGCCGGGGCGACGCGCAGCGGGCCGCGGGGACGCGTCCGCCCGTCCGCACGGGCACCGGCCTGGACCGGCTGCCGCACCCGCTGGTGGTGGCGCACCGGGGTGCGAGCGGCTACCGGCCGGAGCACACCCTCGGCAGCTACGAGCTGGCGCTGGAGCTCGGCGCGGACGTCATCGAGCAGGACGTCGTGCCGACGAAGGACGGCCATCTGGTCGTCCGCCACGAGAACAACATCGCGGAGACGACGGACGTCGCCGACCACCCCGAGTTCGCCGCCCGGCGGACCACGAAGACGGTCGACGGCACCGCGCTGACCGGCTGGTTCACCGAGGACTTCACGCTGGCCGAGCTGCACACGCTGCGCGCGAAGGAGCGGCTGCCGCAGCAGCGCCAGCGCAACACCTTGTACGACGGCCGCTGGCCGGTGCCGACCTTCCGCGAGGTGGTGGAGTTCGCGAACAAGCGCTCGCGGACCCTGGGCCGCCCGGTGTGGCTGTACCCCGAGACGAAGCACCCGAGTTACTTCCGCTCGATCGGCCTGCCGCTGGAGGAGCGGCTGGCGGACGAGCTGCGCCGCGGCGGGCTGGCGGGCCGCAACGGCCGGGCGGTCCTGCAGTCCTTCGAGCCGAGCAGCCTGCAGCGGCTGGCGAAGCTGGTCGACAACCCGCGGATCCAGCTGCTGAGCGGTCCGACGACGCAGCCGTACGACTTCGTGCTGGCGGGCGACCGGCGGACGGTCGCGGACCTGGTGACGCCGGGCGGGCTGCGCTGGCTGGCGTCGTTCTCGCACGGCATCGGCCCGACCACGCAGCTGATCGCGCCGGTGGACGCCGCGGGCAGGCTGCTGCCGCCGACCACGCTGGTGGCGGACGCGCACGCGGCCGGCCTGGTGCTGCACCCGTGGACGGTGCGCAACGAGAACTCCTTCCTGCCGGTCGACTTCCGCCGGGGCACCGACCCGAACGCGTACGGCGATTCGATCGGCTGGGCGCGCCGGCTCTACGACCTGGGCGTGGACGGCTTCTTCACCGACAACACGGACACCTCGGTGCTGGCCCGCGGCGACTTCTGGGCTGCCCGCGGGGCGAACTGACGACCGGTCAGTCATCACGGCCGGGTCGGGTGCGGGCGCACCCGGCCCGGCCGCCGTGCGTCCCGGACCCATCCGACTACCGATCGGTAGCACTGTTTCGGACGAGTTCACCGAATGCTCGCCCGATGTCTTGCACGCCGTGCGGGCGCCGAAGTTGGATGCACAACATCCCGCAACCCGACGGGTTCACGACACACCCTCACGGAGCTTCGATGCCCCTGTCGTCCGTCCGCCGCGCCACCAGAACGGCCGCCGCGGCCTGTGTCGCCGCCGCCGTGCTCGGCACGCTCGCCGCCACCCCCGCGGCGGCCGCCACCGGCGCCGCGGCCGAGAGCGCACCGGTCACCGCGCCCGCGCTCGACGTCCTCACGTACAACGTGTTCCTGATGAGCAAGTCGCTCTACCCGAACTGGGGCCAGGACCTCCGCGCGCAGGCGATCGCCTCGGCGGACTTCTTCCAGGGCCACGACGTGGTGGTCCTCCAGGAGGCGTTCGACAACGCCGCCTCCGACGCGCTGACCGCCCGTGCCTCGGCCGCGTACCCGTACCACACGCCGGTGGTCGGCCGCTCCACCGGCGGCTGGGACGCCACCTCCGGCAGCTACAGCTCGACCACGCCCGAGGACGGCGGGGTGACGCTGCTCAGCAAGTGGCCGATCCTGCGCAAGGAGCAGTACGTCTTCAAGGACGCCTGCGGCGCCGACTGGTGGTCCAACAAGGGCTTCGTGTACGCCGTGCTGAACGTCGACGGGCTGCGCACCCACGTGGTCGGCACCCACCTGCAGTCCACCGACACCGGGTGCTCCAGCGGCGAGCCGGCCGCCGTCCGCGCCAAGCAGCTGCTCGCGATGCGCTCCTTCCTCGACGCCAAGCAGATCCCGGCGAACGAGCCGATCGTGCTGGCCGGCGACCTCAACGTCGACTCGCACGGCTCCGAGTACCAGGCCCTGCTCGACAACGGCAACCTGGCCCCGGCCTCGCAGCGCACCGGCTGGCCGTACTCCTTCGACACGGTCGACAACTCCATCGCCGCCTACCGCTACCCGGGCGAGCCCAAGGAGGACCTGGACTACGTGCTGTACCGGGCCGACCACGCCCGGCCGCAGCAGTACACCAACCAGGTCGTGCGCTTCCACAGCACGCCGTGGACGGTGAGCAGCTGGGGTAAGAGCTACACGTACAACGACCTGTCGGACCACTACCCGCTCGCCGCGCACTGATCGATCCGCACGGTGAGCACGCCGCGGCGGCCCGCCCGCACCCGGGCAGCCGCCGCGGCTGCGCCCCGCCCCGATCGGGGGGAGGGTGGATCCGACCGGGGCCCGACCGGCACCCGTGTGCCAGAACCGAGGAGTGAGCCGCCATGCCCATCGCCACCGTCAACCCGGCCACCGGGGAGACCGTCGAGACCTTCGCCCCGTACGACGCCGCCGCCCTGGAGCAGCGGCTCGGCCTCGCCGCCGAGACCTACCGGTCCTGGCGGACGACCTCCTTCGAGGAGCGCGCGGCGCTGCTGAAGCGCGCCGCGGACCTGCTCGACGCCGAGCGCGAGGAGATCGCCCGGACGATGACGGTGGAGATGGGCAAGCCGGTCGTCGCGGCCCGCGCCGAGGTCGCCAAGTGCGCGAAGGCGATGCGCTGGTACGCCGACCGGGCGCCGGAGCTGCTGGCCGACGAGCACCCGTCCGAGGCCGACGTGGCGGACTCCGGCGGCGCCTCGGTGCACGTGCGCTACCGGCCGATCGGCGTGGTGCTGGCCGTGATGCCGTGGAACTTCCCGCTCTGGCAGGTGGTGCGGTTCGCCGCGCCGGCGCTGATGGCGGGCAACGTGGGCCTGCTCAAGCACGCCTCGAACGTGCCGCGGACGGCGCTGGCGCTGGAGCGGGTGCTGCTGGAGGCGGGCTTCCCGCAGGGCTGCTTCCAGACCCTGCTGATCGGCTCCGCCGCGGTCGAGGGCGTCGTCCGGGACGCCCGGGTCGCCGCGGTGACGCTGACCGGCAGCGAGCTCGCCGGCCGCTCGGTCGCCTCGATCGCCGGCGACGAGGTGAAGAAGTCGGTGCTGGAGCTCGGCGGCAGCGACCCCTTCCTGGTGCTGCCCTCCGCCGACCTGGCGGGCGCCGTGCAGTGGGCGGTCACCGCTCGCACCCAGAACAACGGGCAGTCCTGCATCGCCGCGAAGCGCTTCATCGTGCACGCCGAGGTCTACGAGGCGTTCACCAGGGCGTTCACCGACCGGATGAAGGCCCTGAAGGTCGGCGACCCGCTGGCCGAGGAGACCGAGATCGGCCCGCTCGCCACCTCCCAGGGCCGCGCCGACCTGGAGGAGCTCGTCGACGACGCGGTGGCCGCCGGGGCCGTCGCGGAGTGCGGCGGCGCCCGCCCGGACGGCCTGCCGAAGGAGCTGGACGGCGGCTGGTACTACCTGCCGACCGTGCTGACCGGCATCACCCCGAAGATGCGCATCCACCACGAGGAGGCGTTCGGCCCGGTCGCCACCGTGTACCGGGTGGAGAGCCTGGACGAGGCGATCGAGCTGGCCAACGACACCCCGTTCGGCCTCAGCTCCAACGTGTGGACGACCGACCCCGAGGAGCAGGAGCGCTGCGCCCGCGACATCGAGGCGGGCGGCGTGTTCTTCAACGGCATGACGGCCTCGCACCCGGCGTTCCCGTTCGGCGGCGTGAAGCGCTCCGGCTACGGGCGGGAGCTGTCCGGCCACGGCATCCGGGAGTTCTGCAACATCACCACCGTCTGGCGCGGCCGCTGACCGGCCCGGACGCGGCAGGGGCGGGGCACGCGGCGTGCGTGCCCCGCCCCTGCGGCATCCGGGGAGGATGCGGGCTCAGGCCATCTGCGGGCTCAGGCCATCTGCACCCGGCCGACCGGCGCCTCGTCCCCGCCGCGGTGGCCGAGGAACCAGCCGATCAGCGCGAGGAAGGTGATCGCCCAGACGAGTGAGCAGAAGGCGGTCATCCAGTTGGAGTCCACCTGCACCTCGACCATGATCAGGCCGACGGTCAGCGAGAGCAGGAAGACCACCGCCGAACTGCTCACCCCCAGGAACATGTCGCGCAGCCGCACCGACAGCTTCGGCTTCTTCCGGAAGACCGGTTCCATCGGCCAGTGCGGCTCCGCCGTCTGCAGCCCGCCCTCCGCGGGGACCGCGGGCTGCGCGCTGCCGGACATCGGTTGCTGGTCCATCGGCGTGCTCCTTCCAGCTGCCGTCCCCCGCAGTCCACTGTCCCACTGGGCCGTCCCGGCGGCAGGGCGGCCGGACCGGTTTCCGTCCGACCGGTCCCCGGGTACCTGCGCGGACGTGCCGATCCGCCCGATGCTCGCCACTCCGAGCACCCGCCGCAGCTTCGACGACGGCTGGCTGCTGGAACGCAAGCTGGACGGCGTCCGGGCGGTCGCCGAGCGGGACGGCGACACCGTCCGGCTGTTCTCCCGCACCGGCGAGCCGATGGCCGGGGGCTACCCGGAGCTGGTGGCGGCGCTCGCCGCGCAGCCCGTCCCCCGGTTCACCGTGGACGGCGAGATCGTCGCGCTCGACGAGGAGGGCCGGACCAGCTTCGCCCGGCTGCAGCGGCGGATGCATCTGCGCGACCCCGTCCGGGCGGCCGCCGCCGGGGTGCGGGTCTCCTACTTCCTGTTCGACCTGACCGCGCTGATGGGGCACGACACCACCGGGCTGCCGCTCCTGGACCGCAAGCAACTGCTGCGCGAGACACTGGACTTCGCCGATCCGCTGCACTTCACCGAGCACGCCCGGGCGGACGGCCCGGTGCCGCTCGCCGAGGCCTGCGCGCGGGGCTGGGAGGGGCTGGTCGCCAAGCGCGCCGACAGCCGGTACGTGCCGCGCCGCTCCCCGGACTGGCTGAAGCTGCCGTGCACCGCGGGCCAGGAGTTGGTGGTCGGCGGTTTCACGGAGCCGACCGGCCGCCGCACCGGCTTCGGCGCCCTGCTGGTCGGGCACTACGAGGGCGCCCTGCTGCGCTACGCCGGCAAGGTCGGCACGGGCTTCGACACGGCCCTGCTGCAGCGGCTGCGGGCCCGGCTCGACACCCTCGTCCGCCCCGACCCGCCGTTCGCCGACCCGCCCGCCGGGGAGCGCCGGGTGCACTGGGTCGAACCACGGCTGGTCGCCCGGGTCGGCTTCACCGAGTGGACCCGCGACGGACGGCTGCGCGCACCCCGGTTCGAGGGGCTACGGACGGACAAACGCCCCGAGGACGTGGTCCGCGAACGCCCGCTCTGACGGCCCTGAACAGCACGTTCGGGGCTTAGGGCGTCCGCCAGTAGGTCATCGGATGCGAGGGCTTCGTGGGCGGGTGT
>NZ_BAAALD010000160.1:0-9838 GCF_039528095.1 Kitasatospora arboriphila | reverse complement strand
CTGCTGCCCACCGACGGCGTCACCGACGACACCGCCCTCGTCATCGTCCGCCTGTGACACAGCGCGGTGGGCACGCCCCCGGCGTGCGGCCGCTGACCCGTCGGTACGCCGTCCGGCACCGGAGTGCACCTGTGCGCCCGTGACCCGGACGACCCGCGAGCCCGGACCTGCGGCCGGTTCGCGCCGCGCGGGGTTTCCCGGTGCGGACGGGACCGTGTCGCGCCCGCCCCGGCCGCTGGTCGCCCGACACGCTCCGCCCCGGCTCGAACACGCCCCGACGGCCCGACGTCCCAGGCGGCGCACCGACCTTGTGCAGCACCCGGCCGGGACACGGCTGATTCTTCCGTTCCTTCGGCAATCAGGTCGCGGAGTCGCGGCGGGTCTTGCCCGACACGATGCCACCTCCCTAGGGTGTCCGGATGATCATTTCTTCCGTCCGCGGGCACTCCGCCCCTGCAGCGACGGCGGACCGAACGGGGCGCTGACATGGCGCTCCAGGTGTACCGCCTCACCCCGTACGAGCCTGTGACCGAGGCAAGGTACGACGACTGCTCCCCCGATGCGTACCGCACCCGCGCGCAGACCGCCGCGGCCCTCTCCGATGCCGCCGCCGGGTTCGTCCGGGAGGCGGGTGCGGAGCGGCTGGTGATCGGCAGTCCGATGGTGAAGGGCTTCTTCTCCTTCTCCACCCGGGGCTCCGGCGGGCCGGACGGCCCGGCCGGAGTGTTCCCCGGCGACCCCACCGGTTTCCACGACGGCGCCACCCTGCCGGCGGCTGCCGGTCTGACACTGCTGCGAGCGGTTCTCCAGCGGGAGGGCGCCTGGTGCAGGCTGCGGGCCGGCCGCCGGTTCTTCCTCCACCCCGGTCACCGCGACGACCTGTTCGTCGGCTTCGACGGCGGCGAGGGCCCACTCCGGGCGGCGCTGACCGGGGCTCGGAGCCTGGGGTTGTTCGCGGAGAAGGTCGGGCGTTCCCCCTACGACCCCGCCCTCGACGAGACGGACGTGCGGCCGCCCGCCGACGGGGTGTTCTGGACCGCTGTGCACTGCCTGGTCGCCGAACGCGGGGCGGTCCTGCTGGAGGAGGAGTACGCGGCCCACGGCCGCCGCTGGCACCGGCTGGCGACCGAGGCCGCAGTGACCGCCGTCCGCCGACGCCTCGTGCCGCGGGCACGGCTGGCCGTGTGGCCGGACCTGACCGAGGACATCGAGGCCGTCCGCGCCGAGATTCGCGCCGGCAGACACCCTCACCTGCTCGTCCGTCAGGAGGCCGACGGGACCTTCCCTGCGGAGCGCGTCGCCGAACCCTGGATGGGCCGGGCCGACGGCCCGCACCCTGCCGTCCCCACCGGTCCGGGACGGCGGGCGGGCCTCGTCCCGCTCCAGCCGGCCCATCGGCGGCCGCTGCTCGCGGCGGTGCTGCCCGACGCCGACGGGATCGTCCGGGCCCGGTGGCGGACCGACCCCACCCCGGCCACCGGACGGCGCGCCCTGCTCGCCGGCCTGCGGATCGGCGACGTGGTGACCGGCACCGTGGCCAGCGACCTGGACGACGTCGGCGTGCACGTGGACCTCGACCACCCGTCGGGGCGGAGCGTCGGCTTCCTGCGGATCCCTGAGATGTCCTGGACGCGCTTCGACTCACTGGACGAGGTGGCCCCACCGGGCCGCCGGATCAGGGCGCAGGTCCTCGACATCGACTGGGCATGGGAGCGCGTCGGACTGTCCGTCAAGGCCCTGCAGCCCGACCCGTGGCGCCTGTTCGCCGACCGCCTCCGACACGGCGCCGAGCTCCCCGGAACGGTCGTCAGACTGGTCCCGTTCGGCACCTTCGTCCGGGTGGCACCGGGCGTCGAGGGGTTGGTCCACGGCCCCTGGTCCGACGGCCCGGCACCGGTGGTCGGCGACCCGGTCCGCGTCACCGTGCTCGCCGTGGACCGGCCGCGCCGCCGCATCACGCTCGGCCTCCCGGCCGATGCCTGCGACTACGGGTGACCTTCCTGGGGTCGGACCGTGACGTTCACCGACACCCACCACCCACACGGTCCTGGGCACCGTTCCCCTGGCGGCCCACCGGCACGCACGTGATCACCGCCGCCTACAGCGGCGACCCGGTCTACCGGGACAGCCGCACCGCCCTCACCCTGACGGCCCTCCCCCGCTGAGCGGCACCCCAGCCCCTCTCCTGCTCCGGTGGGGCGTCCGCGATCGGCCCGTACACGGCCGCGGCCGCCTGCGTGCACTCCCCCACCAACTCCGTTGCGGTCGCGATCAGACGCGTATGACGCCTGCGCCTCGCCGGCGCCTCCAGAGGTGCGCCCACAACTGACCCACCCGTCCTGCACAGCCCCGGCGTGGCCGGCCAGGGCCAACCTGCACGCGGCCGGTCCTGACAGCGGAGGGGCGCGACGGGGCGGGCACGGTCACCCCTGTACGCCGGCGGCCTCCAGTTCCAGCAGTTCCTGCTCGGCACGCTGCTGGTCGGCGACTGCGTCGATCCCGTGGTCCACCGCCTTCGCGTAGGCGGCGACCCGGCGCCGGGCAAGGTCGAGGAGCAGCTCGTGCGGCCCGGGCTCGCCGCTGCCGGCGGTCTGCCCGGGGCGCACGTTGTCGTCTGCGGCCTCGGACACGGCGCGCATCGCCGCACGTACCTCGGTCAGGTCCGACAACTGTCCGCCACGCCACGCCAGGTACTCCTGGCGCAGGTATCCGATCGCGCCGTCTTCGCCGTTCCACTCGGGCGCGTCCGGGCCGAGCGGGCCGAGGCCGGTGCTGCCGTGCCGGTCGAGCTGCCGCAGTTGCAGGGCGGCGCCGAGAGCAGCCGGGTTCGGCAGGCTGCCCAACCCGCCGGCCGTGCCGGTGCCGGTGCCGGTGCCGGTGCCGGTGCCGGTGCCGGTGCCGCCCGGCAGGGTGGCGGCGGGCAGCATCGTGCGGTCGAGCAGTGCGGCGTGGCGCATCACCCACTCCCGGTCGTGCATCTGCGGGGTGCCGTGGTTGGCGCGGGCGAGGTTCAGCATCGCCGCCGTCTCCACATGTGGCGCGGGGGCGTCCGCGTAGGCCTCCTCCGGCGTCGGGGCGGCCGGACCGGTGGTGTTGTTCGGCATACGGTGGTTGCTCCTTGATGGTTGTCGGGTGCTGTGGACGGGACGGCCCGCGTGGAACGGCCGGGCGGGGCGTCGCCGGCCCGGGTCCACAGGCGGGCCCACGCCCCTGGGTGCAGCAGCTTCTCCAGCCGGCTTGTGGTGGCAGCACCGTCCGGCACCTGGTGGGTCTCGGCGTCGACGGTGACCCGGACCGCTGGCCGGTCTTGGTCTACGGACGACACACCCGCCCGACCTTCACGGTCCACCCTTTCGGAATGGTCGAATTCCTCCACCGGTTGGTCCGCGCGGACTACGACGGGTGGTCGTCCTGGCCGATCAGCATAGGTGGGGACCTGTGGAACCGATCGCCACCGACGTTCGTCCACTGGCGGTTGGAGCAACTCCGGTGGGAGGCAGGACTCGACCCGGCGACCGGCGAACCGGACCCCCACGCCGACATGTTCCCGCGCTGACCGCCCATGCCGAGCGAGGAAACCGCCACCGGGACGGGACAGCACCGTCCCGCCACCGGCGGTCGGGGGAGGCAGCGGAACGGGCGGGCGCGTGGAGGATCGAACGGGTTGACGTCGTCAGTCTGCGCCCCGGGCTTCACCGGACAGCTGGAGACGCCTCGTCCGGGTTCAGGTCGGGGCAGGTGAGGGCCTGATCGATCAGCGTGCGGATCTGCTCGTCCTGGAGGATCCGCTCGTAGCCCTCGAGCCGGGACAGGCGGTGGTCCGACCGCCGAACCCTGAGCAGCGCGGTGCGGACGGCAGGGCTGATCCCGCCGATCCGGATCAGGGCCTGCAGCGCGTCGTGGAAGGAACCGAAGGTGTCACCCCCGTCGGCGATCGGCAGCACGAACTCCTCCAGGACGCGGATGGTCGGCCCTGCCTGTCCCGTGATCGACCAGAGCGTGGCCGCCGCCGTGAGTCGTGTCCAGTGCGTGCTGTTCTCCATGATGGACCGGACCCGCTCGGCGAACGGCGCGGCCTCGCGGCCGAACTCGGCCAACGCACCGAACGGGCCGAACGCCGGATCCTCCGCAGCCAGGACCGCATCGCCGACGAGCCGGAGCGTCGCCGCGCGGTCCCCGACGATGCACGCGGTGGTCCAGGTCACCGACCAGTGATTCCCAGGATGGTCCAGCACCTGGCAGGTTCGCAGTGCAGGCTCGGCGGAG
Source organism: Kitasatospora arboriphila (assembly GCF_039528095.1). Lineage (NCBI taxonomy): Bacteria > Bacillati > Actinomycetota > Actinomycetes > Kitasatosporales > Streptomycetaceae > Kitasatospora > Kitasatospora arboriphila. Next base: position 5,572 of record NZ_BAAALD010000160.1, on the reverse strand, counting down.
GCCGCGGCAGGGCCCAGCGCCCGCAGCACGTGCAGCACGCCGATCGAGGTCCAGGTGTCGTCCAGGAGCGGCAGGAGATCCGGCAGGGCCGGCAACGCGTCCTCTTCCCAGGCCGCCAGTACCTCGACGAACCCGCGGGTCGCACCACCGCGCGCCCCACCCTCCCGGATCGCTTCACCGATCGCGGGCACCAGCACGTCCGCGTGGGCCCGCAGCGGGATCAGCACGTCCTTGATCTCCGGCCGCCTCGGGTCCGCCGTGGCGTATCCGCGCCCCGGCTCCTCCTCTTGCGCCCGGAGCCGTTCGACCAGGCCCGGCAGAGCACGAGGGTCGCCGATCCGGGTCAGTGCCCATCGGGCGACCTCTCCGGCCGTGCCGTCCAGGAATTCGTCGGTTCCGCCGTCGTCGAGCAGCTCGGCGAGCCGGTCGGCGTACGGGGCCGCCGCCAGGCCCGTCGCTGCGAGCATGTTCGCCGCCCGGTACCGGACGGCCCCGTCCGGATCGTCGAGCAGTCGGCCGGCCAACGGCAGCAACGTGCCGCCCACGGAACGCCGTTCAAGGAGGAGCTGCCACGCGAGGTCCATCGCCTCCCTGCACAACAGGGCGTCTCCGGTCCGGCCTGCCGCCTCGATCAGCCGAGTGAGGAAGGACAGCTGCACCTCCGGGGCATGCTCGAACAGCCGGGCGATCCACCAGAGAACGATCTCGCGGGTGCAGGGGTCCTCGACCGACGGCACGAACCACGCCTCCTCGAACCGCGGCCGCACCGCAAGGTCGGAGAACACCTCGACCAACCGGTCCAGATGGAGCGCAGCAGACCCGGGTTCGGGACCGGCCGAAGCGTGGACGGCGGCGACCCACATCACCGGATCGTCCCCACCGAGCACGTCCGCCAGCACCGCTCGTGCCGCTGTGACAGCCTCCTGGTCGGTCCGCGGGTCGGACGCGGCCTCACCGAGGGCCAGCAGCACGGCCAACCGGACCGCCGGGTCCGTCTCCACCCGCCACACTTCCAGCAGCCCGGCAACGCCGTCTGCAAGGGGAACCGCCGCCCGCCGCACCGCCGGCTCCGGGTCCGCGAGCAGGGCCCGTGCTCCCGTCCAGTCCTCGTCGGCCAGGGCCGGCGCCTGGATGTGGGTCAGCAGCTCGACGAGGGGGACTCGCGCGCCCATGGCAGGGTCGGCAGCGAGCGCGACGACGAAGGGCAGGGCGACGGCGGCTGCGGACGGTGTCTCACACCCGTCTCTCGTGACGAGGGAGTAGAGCGGGTAGCAGTCCTCCTCCGTCGCATGAGCGCCCGCCCGGGCGAGCTTCCGGAGTGCCCGTGGCACCTCCTCGACCGAATCCAGCGGGTGGCCCGTCTCAAGTCCGTCCCACACCACAGCGTCCAACGCTTCCAACGACATCCCCGTCATCGTCGTCCCGTCCACCGGTCAGTCGTCCCGTTCGCAACCGCCCGCCATCGTCCAGGAAGCCCGTCGTTCTGTCGCTCGAAATTCGCCCGCCTCACTCACGAGCCTCGGATGTGTGGACACGCGCGTCGCCTCCTCGCTCCTCGAATCCCCTCGCCGATCCGGAACCGCACATGTCTCGCCTCCCCGCCGGCAAAGCGTTCGACGGCCCGCTGCTGCGGCCCTACCCTCGCGCGGTGATGAACGCGATGACGAACACGGTCGAGACCGGACGACACGACACGCCCCAGCGTCAAGTCGGACCCGTGAGCCAACCGCGGGCGGTCGGACGACGTGGCGCAGGTCCTGGCTCCGGCATCAATACACTCCTCTCATCAGCGCCTACGTTCCGGTGCTGTGCCCGAAGAGCAGGGGGGATGTGATGTCGACGGTCGGCCTACAGAGGGTCTGGAAGCCGTCCGTGACGGAACTCTGGGCGGGACGGCGCCCTCTGTGGTGGACCGCCGGCCCGACGGGGGAGCTGGCCGTTCTGCTCGTCCATCGGCAGTTCCTTCGCCGAAGCCGCTACGTGAAGGGCTGGCCGGGCTGGGGCCCGCAGGTCCCATTCGATGCGGTGCTCGTGATTCGCCGGGCTGACGGGTCGCTTCGACGTCGACCGATCAAGGGCATTCCGGTCAGGCCGAGCCACATCGCTCTTCTCCCGGAGTCCCGGCTCCTCATCGTACGCGGTCGGGCGGGCAAGGAGGAGTCGGGCACATGGAGCCCGAACGCCGTGGTGTTCTCCCTGGAAAGCGGTGAACAGGAGGCCGCCTTCTGCATCGGCGACGACATCCCTGCTCTGGTGACCGATCGCGGGGGATCGATCTGGACGGCCTACGGAGACGAAGGCATCTACGGAGGGCATCCGGAGTCCGCAGCCGGTCTTGCCGGCTGGAATGCCGGAGGTCAGGCGACCTGGGCTCCGGGAGGCCGCCTTCCTGACGCGCCTCTGGAGGGATGCACCGCTGCCACCGAAGGAGACCGGGTCTGGCTGGTCTGGTATTCCGGCAGTCGGCGGGGAGGCACGTTCTTGACGCGGATCACCCCGTCGACCGGTGAGGTGACCAGTTGGCCGAGCCCGGTGCGCGCCCCGGACGGGTTCGCCGTGCGCGGCCGTCGAGCAGTCCTGACCAAGCGCGATCACAACCGGCGGTCAACCGAAGTGGTGCGAGCGGAGTTGGACGGTGATACGTGGAGTGTGACCGAGCGACGCAGGATTCGCGTGCCCGGACGGGTGGTCATGCGCTGCGGTCAGGGTCGTGACGGTCTTCTGTGGCTGCGCACCGGCGACACGTGGCTGCGCATCGAAGCCTGACAGCGGCCGAGGCCGTGCAGCTCGTGATCGACGGGCCACGCCTGCTCGCCGCTCGGCAGCGCGACGGCTTCTCGAGGTGAGGGGCCCCACCCTCCGCGGTAGGGCCCCTCACCGCGCACGGCCGAGGTCCGGCTCGTTCTCAGGCCAGGGAGAACTTCTGGGCGCCGGAGCCGTTGCAGTCCCAGATCTGCAGCCGGGTGCCGTTCGCGGTGGCGCCCGACGGCGAGTCGATGCACCGGCCCGTGGTCGGGTTGGACATCGAGCCGTCGGCGTTGGGGACCCAGTTCTGGTAGCCGCCGCCGTTGCAGGTGGCCAGCTGGAGCTTGGTGCCGGCCGCGTTGACACCGCCGGCGATGTCCAGGCACTTGCCGAGGGTCTGCAGGGTCTGGCCGCTCCAGGTCCACTTCTGGTCGAGCGAGGTAGCCTGCTGGCAGTCCCAGAGCTGGACCGCGGTGCCGTCGCCGCCGATGTCGTCGCCCGCCACGTCCACGCACTTGCCGCCCGGACCGTAGATCGGGGTACCGATGGCGAACTTCTGGGCGCCGGAACCGTTGCAGTCCCAGATCTGCAGCCGGGTGCCGTTCGCGGTGGCGCCCGACGGCGAGTCGATGCACCGGCCGCTGGTCGGGTTGCGCAGTGAGCCGTCGGTCTGCCGCACCCACGACTGGTAGCCGCCGCTGTTGCACGTGGCGAGCTGCAGCTGCGTGCCCGCGGCGCTGTTGCCGCCGGCGATGTCCAGGCACTTGCCGAGGGTCTGCAGGGTCTGGCCGTTCCAGGTCCAGTGCTGGTCCTTGGCCCCCGACTGGCAGTCCCAGAGCTGGACCGCCGTGCCGTCGCCGCCGGTGTCGTCGCCCGCCACGTCCACGCACGTGCCGCCCGGACCGGTGATCGTCCGGCCGGTCACCGAACCACCACCGCCGCCGCCGGTGCCCGGGCCCTTGTTGTAGACGGCCACCGAGTCGATGACCAGCTTGCCGCCGGAGACCGTGGCCGCGTTCGGGCCGCCGCCGAAGGCGTCCGGGAAGCCGCCGCCGATCGCCAGGTCGTAGATGATGAAGAACGGGTGGTCGATCGCGTCGGCCCAGGTCGTCGGGTCCACCTGGTTGGCGTTGACGGTGAAGAAGTTGTTCCCGTCGAGGTAGAACCGGACCTGCTCCGGCGACACCGAACGGTCGATCTCCGCCGCGTAGTCGTGGAAGCCGGTCTGGCAGCCCGAACAGGCGCGCTCGCCCGAACCGATGCCGGTCGACTCGTTGCACGGGCCGCCCGGGTTCACCCCGCAGTGGATGGTGCTGAAGACGGAACCGCGGCCGTTGATGTCCTCCATGATGTCGATCTCGCCGGACTTCGGCCACGTCACGCCGGAGCGCAGCGGCGCGCCGAGCATCCAGAACGCCGGCCAGTAGCCCGCCCCGTTGGCGGTGTTGACGTTGGGCTGCTGGAGGACGGACTCGATCCGGACGACTCCGCCCGCCGGGGCGCCGAAGGACGCCGACTGGGTCTCCACGCGCCCGGACGTCCATCCGCTCCGCGGGTCGGACCCGGAGTGCAGGGCCTGGAGCACGAGATGGCCCTGGCCGTCGTAGTAGACGTTCGACGTGCTGCTGGTCATGGTCTCGATCTCACCGGTGCCGAAGTTGCTGCCCGGCCCGGTGTCGTACTTCCACAGGCTCTGGTCGACGCCGGTCCCGGACGCACCGTTGAAGTCGTCGCTCCAGGTGAGCGTGAAGCCCGACGGTGCGGGGGGCACAACCGCCTCGGCCTTCACCGCCGCGACGTTCACCGTCGGGACGACGATCGCCGCCACCGTGACCGCGACGACGGGAAGGATTGAGAGCGCTCTCTTCAAGGCGCGGCGTGGTGCCTGTGCAAATTTCCCTTGCATGTGTCGGACCTCCGAAGACGGGTTCGATGGTGCTGGGCCGCTCCGCAGTCCCCTGGCGACCTGCCGCGGCGGGTGGTGCGCGGCCCTGCGCCCTGCCGCCCCGGCCGCATCCGTCGGTGCCGGACAGGTGGACGCGGACCGTGGCACGGCCGGAGTCGCCCGCCGGCTTCACCGGGAGGAAGACTCCCGCCGCCGCAGAGCGGGCAAGGGGCGAGGACGGGCTGGGTGCAGCTGTGGCGGCAGCGCCCAACGCGGCCAGGAAGGAACGGCGGGAAACCCCAGCTGCCCTCCTGAAGTGCGGTGATCGAGCATCAAGACATGAACACCACAGGAGTGTTGGCCTGTGTTGGTTTCTGCGCGGTGAACTTATTGGACTGAACCAATGCCGTCAAGGTCGCGCACCACGTCGATCTCTGCGGCGGCATCCGCGCGGCAGCGGGAACTCATGACTCCTTGAACCCGAGCAGCGCACGAGAGCGAGCCGTGTTCAGCTGACGCCGGGTCAGACGGTGCAACTCGCCGAGCAGGGCACGGAGCTGGTCGACCGGGGCCGCCCGTGTCGGCGCCGCTGGGTCGGCAGCCCCACCCCCGGCGCGCCGTGGGTGGGGCGGAGCCGCCGCGCCAGGGGAGACCGGAAGGCGGATCGGGAAGCGCGCCGGACCAGGCGCAACGGCCCGGCCGGCCCGTTCAACGCCGGCCCCATTCGGCCCGACCGGGCGAGACCCGGAGCGTCGGCACTCCCCCAACCCACCAGGCCGGACGATGGCCCGGGCGCGTCACCACCCACCCTCACCGAGTGGGATCGGCACTGCCGGCCGCGACACGCCGGTGACCGGAGCTGCGCGCACATCCGAACGGGTGAAACTCGCGACGGCGGCGCCGGCGGCGAGCACCGCCTTCGGGCCGAAGGCCTCGGCGGCC
>NZ_BAAALD010000159.1:0-10296 GCF_039528095.1 Kitasatospora arboriphila | reverse complement strand
CCCCCGGCCGGCACCGTCGGCCCGACCGCAGCCGGGCCGCCGCGAAGGGCGCCACCGCGGGCGAGCGCCGCACCGCGGACCGGCTGCTGCTCGCCCACCCGCTGGTCACCCCGGACGGCCCGCACGGCGCGGGCTTCCCGCTGATCCTCCGTCACGCCGACTGGCTGACGGAGCGGTTCGGCGAACTCCTGGGCTATCCCCTCACCGTCGGCCCCGCCCACGCCCGGCTGCACAAGGCCCCGCTGGCCGACCGCGCCGTGCCCGGCTTCGGGCCCGACGGGTACGCCGCCCTCGTCCTCGCCCTCGGCGCGATCGCCGACCGGCGGGTGCCCGACCTCGAACGGCCCGAGGTGCCCGCGCTGCTGACGGACTGGCAGGTCGCCACCGCCGGACCCGACGGCGGCCTCGCGCTCGACCGGGAGCTCGCCCGCGCCCTGCTCGCCGCTCCGGCCCCGCCCGCGGCCGCGCCCGCCGGCATCCCGGCGCTGGCCGTCCGCCGGCTGCTCGCCGAGAACCCGGTCGTCCTCACCGACGAACTCGCCGCCCCGGAACGCGCCTGGCTGCTCGGCCGGCTGACCGCCGAGGCCGAGCTGTTCGCCGACTTCCTCGGGCTGGAGGCGGAGATACGCGCCGAGGGCATGGCCCTGCTCGACCCCGCCGACGAACTCTCCGACCTCGCCGACGGGCCGCTCGCCCGCACCGCACTGCTGGTCGCCGAACGCCTGGTGGAGGAGCTCCGCCCGCTGCCCGAGGAGGCCGCCCCGCCCGCCGTCCTCGTCCCCGACGCGCTGATAGACGGCACCCTCGGCGACGTCACCGACGACTACGGGCTGCCCGAACAGCCCGAGTGCGACTACCTCGCCGACCGCACGGCCCTGCGCCGCGACGTGCTCGGCCTGCTGCACCGGATGCAGCTGATCGCCCCGGCCGGCCGCAACTGGGTGCTCCGCGCCCCCGCCGCCCGCTACGCCCCGCAGGCCGAACTCCACCCCGCCCCCGGCGGCGGCCGCCACTCCCGCAACGACTGACGCCCGGCCCGGGGCGGCGGGGCGGGCTCCTCACTCCACGGCGCGGACGTGTTCGGCGACCTCGCGGAACTCCTGGACGGTGGCGTCGTACTCCACCCGCTGGCCGTCGGCCAGCACGTGCTCGGGGGCGTCGACGATGGAGTCGTAGTAGACGGTCAGCTCCGGCCCGCCGTCGTCGGGCTTGATGTAGCCGTAGCCGTGGCCGGGGTAGTACGTCCTGACAGTGCCGGTGGCCATGGGACCACCCCCTCGCTCAGGGGTCTGTGCCGATGACGGCAGTATCGGCCGCCGGCCCGCCCGGCACCACTCGATCGGCTCAGCGGGCCGCCTGCACCGCCTCGGTGCGCTGGTGGTGCCGGACGGTCTCCGCGGTGGCGGCCACGCCGAGGGTGCCGAGCGCGACCGACGCGGCGACGGCCGCGCAGGCCAGCCATCGCCGGTGGCGGCGGGGGAGCGGGAAGCGGGTGTCCCGCGGGGGAACCGGGGCGGATGGTGCGATCATGCTCCGGAGCGTGGCAGACCGGTGTGAAAGGCCGGCCACAACCGGGTGAAGTCCCGGCGGAAGATCGACGTCGAGTCCGTCGTCGCAGGTCAGGGCCGGTCCGTGCGGGAGCCGCGGTCGGCTGCCCGCATCCGTCCGGCGTACTACCGTGGAGCCGTGACCCCCGGAACGTCCGACGGAGGGGGCCGCGGGATCGTCAAGCCGCTGCCCCCGGAGTGGTTCCTGCCGCACGACGGCAACGCCGAGATGCGCTGGGGCGCGCCCACAGGCCCCGGCCCGCACACCCCGAACGAGCGGTTCTTCGTCCGCAACCACACCCGCACCCCGCGGATCGACCCGGACACCTGGCGGCTGCGGGTGCACGGCAGCGGTCTGCGCGGCCCCGGCGCGGCCTTCTCCCTCGCCGACCTGCACGCCCTGCCCGCGACCACGCTGGACGCGGTGCTCGAGTGCGCCGGCAACGGCCGCCGGTTCTGGGCCGAGCAGCAGGGCACCCCCGCCCCGGGCACCGCCTGGGGGCTGGGCGGCGTCGGCATGGCGGCCTGGCACGGCGTCCCGCTCGGCGTGCTGCTGGAACGGGCGGGCCTCGGCCCGGCGGCGGTGGACGTGCTGGCGGTGGGCCTCGACCCCGAGTACCGGGTGGGCGGCCGCGACCTCGGCCGGGTGCGCCGCCCGCTGCCGGTCGCCAAGGCCCTGGAGGACGTGCTCGTCGCGTACGGGATGAACGGGGAACCGCTGCCGCCCGACCACGGGGCGCCCGCCCGGCTGGTCGTGCCGGGCTGGGTGGGGGTGGCCTCGGTCAAGTGGCTCGGGTCCCTGGAGGTCTCGGACCGGCCGCTGGAGTCGCCGTGGAGCACCGAGTTCTACCGGTTGTTCGGCCCCGGGCAGCCGGCGGACGGCGGTCCGGCGCTCACCCGGCAGACCGTCAAGAGCGCCTTCGAGCTGGCGCCCGGGGCGGTGCTGGCCGCCGGCCGCACCCACCAGCTGCGCGGCCGCTCCTGGTCGGGGGCGGCCGCCGTCCGCGCCGTCGAGGTGAGCACCGACGGCGGCCGCGTCTGGCGGACGGCCGAGCTGCTCGACCCGCCGAGCCGCTACGGCTGGCGGCGCTGGGCGCTGGACTGGCGGCCCGCGGCGCCCGGCCGCTACGGGCTGCGCGCCCGCGCCACCGACCTGCTCGGCCGCACCCAGGGCGCCGAGGCACGGTTCAACCGCGAGGGCTACCTCTTCGACGCGGTCGTGGTGCACCCGGTGGAGGTGGTCTGAGGGCGCCGCGGGTCAGCCGAGTGCGATCCGCTCCAGCCGCGGCGCGCCCGCGGCACCGACGGCAGTGACCCGGACGGTGTTGGGCCCCGGCCGCAGGGTCACCGGCAGCGCCACCGTCTCCCAGCGGTCCCACCCGCCGGTGGGCCGGAAGGCGCGTGCGGCGACCACCCGGCTGCCGTTGACGGCGACGTCCATCGGCCGGTCGGCGGCACCGCCGTTGGCGTAGCGCAGCGAGAGGGTGGCGGCGGCCGGGGCGCCCGCCTCGACCGTCCACTCGGCCCCGGCTCCGGCACCGCCGTCGAAGGACGCCCAGGCGACCCCGGACGGACCGGTCTCCAGCCGTCCCTGCCGCAGCACGGCCTCCTCGGCCCGGTAGGTCCCGGACGGCCCGGGGACCAGCTGGTAGCCGCGCATCGACCGGATCAGCAGGTGGCAGTCCTGCAGCGAGCCGGAGGTGTCGCCGAGCGAGCGGTAGATTCCCCACTTGGGGCGGACCCGGTCGGCGAGGAAGGTGTCCACGCCCTCCTTCGCCGCGTCGACCAGGGTCGTCCCGCCGCTGCGCAGGATCCAGCGGACCGTGCCCTTCGAGCCGTCGCCGATCCTGATCCGGAAGTCCACGTCGACCCAGCGGTCGTGCAGCGCCGCCAGGTCGGTCCGGCCGACCAGCACCCCGGACTGCGGCAGGGCGAGTTCGACCGTCTCCCTGCCGCCGACCCGCCGCAGCGACTGCACCACGATCGGCGCGGTGCCGTTGCCGGGCTGCTTCATCTGCATGATGTGGGTGAAGGTCGTGGTCGCCCGGAGCGAGGACGGGACGTACACCGCGTAGGTGGTCCGCCAGGTCTCGCCGGCCCGCCACTCCAGCGGCGGGCCGCCCGCCGGACTGCGCATCCCGGTGACCTCGTGGCGCTGCCGGTCGGTGGCGGAGTCCCGGTCGACGGTGTGCATCGTCCAGCGGTACGCGTCGCCGTCGGTGGTGATGTGCGGCCGGGCGGACGGGTGCGAGCCGGCCCGGTCGTCCTCGACGGTCTCGAAGGCGCGCAGTCCGTCGAAGGCGGGGGAGGGCGACCAGCGCAGCTGCCAGCCGGAGACCGACGGGGCGGCCGGGGTCTCGCCGCGGGCGGCCATCTGGAGCCCGGCGGAGGCGGCGCCGCCGAGCGCGGCGCCGAGCAGCAGCCGGCGGGAGGGCGTGTTCATGACAGGGCTCCTGGTGGTCGGGCGCGCGGCGGGGGTCCCGGGGCTCGCCGGGGCGGAGTCCGTCCAGCGTCGGGGCGCGCCGGGCCGCGGTCAAGGAACGTCAGGAACGCTTACGCCCGATTTAAGACTCGCCGTCAGGCCGCCGGATCGGCCGCCTCGTACGGCGTCAGCACCAGCCGCACCACGTCCTCCAGCCGCCGGCGGGCGTCGTCCAGGGTGGTCCGGCCGGTCACCCAGGCCGTCAGCTCGCCCTGCCAGGCGTGCCCCACGATGTGCCGCACGACGTCCCCCGTGCTCGGCGGCACCTCGGACATCACCGCGCGCAGCGCCGCACCGTCCGCCTTCGCCATCGCCTGCAGCGCCTCGCTGGCGAACGGATCGGTGGACGCCGCCACCGACACCCGCAGCCGGGCCAGCTCGGGCTGCCGCTGGTAGGCGCGCATGCCGTGCCGGACGAAGCGCACCATCCGGTCGCTGGCCGTGAGCCCGGCCCGGCGGCCGCGCGCCTCACCCACCAGGTCGGTCAGCAGCGAGTGGTGCCACTCCGCGATCGCGGCCGCGAGCAGGTGGTCCTTGGACGAGAAGTAGCGGTAGGTCGTCCCGAGGGCGACCCCCGAGCGTTCGGACACCTGGCGCATCTGCAGCCGCTCGACGCCGATCTCGGTCACCAGCGCGAGCGCGGCCGCGATCAGGTTCCCGCGGCGTTCCAGCTGACGGGGCGACATCGCCTCCACCGGACGGGGTGACAGGTCAACCTTGGTCACCTTCACCATGATAGGGCCCGGGGTCCCGCACGGGTATGACGCGATCGGTCACGGACGGGTCGCGCGCGCCTCCCGCAGCAGCGTCTCCTGCACCGCCGAGGCCACCAGCAGGCCGTCCCGGTTGTAGAACTCGCCGAGCGCCAGACCCCGTCCGTCCGAGGCCGAGGGGCTGCGCTGCGCGAACAGCAGCCACTCGTCGGCCCGGAACGGGCGGTGGAACCACATCGCGTGGTCCAGCGAGGCCAGCAGGGTGCGCCGCGGCTCCTTCCGCCCGAAGCGGTGCGGCTCCAGGTGCAGCGCCGTGGTCGAGGCCAGCGTCAGGTCGGACAGGTAGGTGAGCGCGCAGACCTGCAGCAGCGGGTCGTCGTCCGGCAGCGGGGTGCCCGTCCGCAGCCAGACGAACTGCTGAGGCACGCCCGGGAGCTCGGCCGGCATCCCGGGCGCGTCGGCCGGCAGGAAGCGCATCTCCAGCGCACGGAAGCCGGTCGACTTCGCGAAGTCCTCCGGGTTCGCCCGCTCCCAGGCCACGAACGGGTCCGGCAGCTCCTCCGGCCCCGGCACCGGCGGCATCGTGCGCTGCCGCTCCGTCGAGGACTCCGGGCGCTTGAACGACGCCGACATGGTGAAGATTGCCTCGCCGCGCTGAACCGCCGTCACCCGGCGGGTCGCGTACGAGGAGCCGTCCCTGATCCGGTCCACCTGGTAGACGATCGGCCGGGTCGGGTCGCCGGGCCGCAGGAAGTAGCCGTGCAGCGAGTGCACCGACCGCTCCGCGCCGATCGTCCGCCCGGCCGAGGTCAGCGCCTGCGCGGCGACCTGGCCGCCGAAGGCGCGCATCGGCGCGCCGGCATGGCACCGGCCGCGGAACAGGTTCTCGTCCAGTTCCTCGATCCGCAACAGCTCGACGAACGGGGCCACCTGGTCGTCGGCCGGCATCCCCTGGTCCATGGCGTCGTTCACCGCCCCATACTGGCAGATCGCCCCCGCACCGCGGTGTGACCTGGGTTACCCGTGGTGCGTCGGGAGAGTAGAACGCGTTCCAGAAGCGATGGCCTGTCAGTCCCCGCACCTAGCGTCCTCGCCATGACGCAAGCCGTGCAGACGTACGCCTACCTGCGCCCCTCCGCGGTGCACCAGAAGACCGCCGGGCGGGCCCTCGCCCTGGAGACCTCCGGCGGCGCCGGCCCGCTCGGGGCCACCGCCAACCCGCGGTTCTTCAGCGGCTTCCTGACCTCGCCCGCGGCCGCCGCGGCCGCCCTCCTCGCGGTGGCCGACGTCGCCGCCGCCCGCTATCACCAGCCGCAGCTGCGCGCCTCCCTCGACCCGGTGGTCACCGCCGGCGGCGACCGGCTGCGCTTCGAGTCCTTCTCCGGCTGCTGCGGCGTGCACGCCCGCCTCGACGTCCTCGCCGACGGCCTGGACGGCGACGACCCCGGCCACGGCACCACCAACGTCGACGTCAACAACCCGCTCCGCGAAGGCCTCAGCCGGATCGGCGCCGGCGAACCGCTGCACCTGGCCGTCGGCCCCGACGCCCTCGAGGTCACCACCCTCGACGGCCCGATGGTCGAGAAGAAGGTCCCGCTGCCCGAGCGCTGGGTGCGCGGCTTCGCCGAGACGCAGGTGCTCACCGCCGGCTTCGACCTGCGCGCCGAACTGCCGGCCGCCGAGGCCGTCCGCTTCCTGCGCACCCTGCCCCGCACCGGCGGCCGCGGCTCCACCACCGGCTGGGTCGTGCCGGCCGGCCGCACCCTGCGCCCGACCAGCCGCCCGGTGCCCGGCGCCGTCTGCCTGCCCGGCCCCGAGCGGCTCGCCGCCCTGCAGCGGGTCCTGCGGCACGCCCTCGGCCTGCGGGTCTACGGCCCGCCCGCCGCGGCGGCCCCCGGTGCGTCCGCCGCCTCCGCCTGGGAGGTGGTGCTGCCCGGGATGCGGCTCACCCTCACGCTCTCGCCCGACGCCTCGCGCGGCTTCTCCGGCGAGGGCGGGGTGCTCACCGCCCTCGCCGCCGAGGGCTCCGAGGAGGACGCCGAGCTGATCGCCACCCTGCTCGCCTGGGAGCCCAGGATCGACCCGGCCGAACTCGCCGCCCAGTCCGGGCTCACCGTCGAGCGGGTCCGCGCGGCGCTCACCCGGCTCGGCACCGCCGGCCAGATCGGCTACGACCCGGCCGACGCCGCCCACTTCCACCGCGTGCTGCCGTACGACGCCGGGCGCGCCGAGGCGCACAACCCGCGGCTGCGGGCCGCCCGGGCGCTGGCCGCCGCCGCTGGCGCCGTCCGGCTCGGCGACGGCCTCGCCGAGGTCACCGTCGACGACCACGTGCAGCGGGTGCGCACCGGCGCCGACGGACAGCTCGGCTGCACCTGCCTCTGGTGGGCGAAGTACCGGGGCGGGCGCGGGCCGTGCAAGCACGTGCTCGCCGTCGGCCTGGTCCGCGCCGGACAGCCGGAGGCCGCGCGATGAGCGTCGCCGACCTCGCCCGCAAGGGGGACACCGCGGCCGTCGCCGCCGCCCTCGCCGAACTCGCCCCCGAACAGCGCCGCGCCGAGGTGCCCGCGCTGCGCGCCCTCCGCAAGGAGCTGCGGGACAGCTGGTCCGGCTCCCCGGACCGGTGGACGGCCCTGCTGGTGGCCGGCGCCGGCTGCCACACCTCGCCCACCGCGGCCGCCGAGTGGATCGGCAGCCGGGTCTTCGAGGACCGCGCCGGCTGGCGCAACCCGCTGCTCGTCGAGGTGATCGAACGTCAGCCCGTCGAGTGGCGGCAGGTCGTCACCGCCCGGCTCGCCGAGCGCAGGGCACCCGGCTGGGGCTGGTCCGAGCACTTCCCGCTGCTCGAGTACCTGGTGCGCTCCACCGGCAGCCCGGTGCCCGCGACCGACTCCTTCACCACCCAGTGGGTGCGCGAGCGGTCCCGGCCCGAACCGCGCCACCGCGCCTTCGGGGACCTGCCGCCCGGCCGCGACCTGCACGCCCGGCTCGTCGCCGACCCGTTCACCCCGGTGCTCGCCCCGCGGGTCTTCGAGGTGCCCGATCTCGCCGGCGAACTGGAGGGCCCCTGGGTCGCCCGGGACGACTCCGAGCGCTGGCCCGCCGTCCTCGCCCGGCTGGCCGCCGACGGCGTCCTCGGCCGCGCCGACCTGCTCGACCGCTGCCTCGCCCGGCTGCTGCGCGGCGGCGGCCGCCCCAACGACCACCGGATCTACCTGACGGTCCTGCGGGCGCTGGCCCCCACCGCCGACGAGTACGCCGAGCGGGCCCGCACCCTGCTGGCGCTGCTCTCCGGCCCGTCCACCACGGCCGCCCTGGCCCAGGAGGTACTCGCCTCGCTGGACGCCGCCGGCCGGCTCGACCCCGAGGTGCTCGACGAGGCGAGCCCCACCGTGCTGTTCCGGACGGAGAAGAAGCTCGTCCGCGCCCAGCTCGGCTGGCTCGACCGGGCCGCCCGGACCGCGCCCCACCGGGCCGGGCCGGTGGTCCTCGCCGCGGCCGGCGCCTTCGGCCACCCCGACCGCACCCTCCAGGAGCAGGCGCTCAAGGTGGTCGCCCGGCACCTGGCCGCCGCCGGCACCGCCGTCCTCCCCGAGCTGCGGCCCGCCGCCGAACAGCTCGACCCGGCCCACCACCGGCGCGCCGCCGAGCTGTTCGGCGCCGAGGTGCAGGCCGAGGAGTACCAGGAGCTGCTGCCGCCCCCGCCGCAGCCCCGGCCGGTGCCCGCCCCGATCGCCACCCCGGCCGAACTCGCCGAGGAGCTCGGCGCGGTGCTCGCCGGGGACACCGGCCTCGTCCCCTGGGAGCGCGTCCTGGACGGGCTCGTCCGGCACGCGCACACCGACCGCGCCGCCCTCGCCGAGGCGCTCGACCCGGTGCTGCGGGCCCACCCCCATGCGCGGGACCTCGGGCTGATCGCCGAGGCCGCCGCCGGGCGGATGACCGTCGACCGGGCCCGCCAGGTCGCCGACCGCTCGTACCGGCACGGCAGCTTCCGCACCGCCTGGTCCACGCCCTTCGACCAGCAGACCGCCGCGCGGTTGGAGGAGGCCGTGCTGCGGCTGGCCACCCGCCCGCTGCCCCACCTGCTGGCCACCCCCACCGACACCACCGGGTCGATCGACCCGGTCGTCCTGGTCGAACGGCTCGCCGGGTACGCCGCGCTCGGTGCCGACCCGGGCCCGGTCGACCTCGGGCAGGCCCTGCTGCGGGTGGCGCCGACCACCGAGCCCGCGGTCACCGCGCTCGCCGCGGCCGTCGGCACCCCGGCCGGCGGCCGGCTGGCCGGCTGGCTGCGCGAAGGCGGCCTCCCGCGCCGCCCCACCGTGGTGCGGGCGCCCTCCGGCGGGCGCGGACGGGACGGCCGGCGGCTCTCCACCACCCGCCGCCTGATCGACCAGGAGGCCGCCGGCGCCGGTCTGCCCGAGGACGCCGAACGGCTGCTCGACGCCGCCGACCGGCACCTCCGACGGCGCGACGTCTGGTGGACCCCGCCTGCCCGCGAGCAGTGGACGGCGATCCTGCCGCACCACCGGGAGGAGACCGCCGCCCGCCTCATGGAGCGCTTCGCCTCCGCGGCGGACCTCGACGTGCGGGGCGGCGCCGACCTGCTCCCCGCCCTCGCCGAGGCCGGCGGCCCGGCCGGCCCCGCGATCCACCTCGCCCTGGCCTACGGCCTCGGCGCCCGGCACCCGGAGGACCGCACCGCCGCCGTCGACGCCCTGCTGGTGCTCGCCGCCCGCGGCGACCTGGACGGCGCCCTGCTCGGCCACGAGATCGCCGAACTCGTCGCCCTCGGCCCGGTGAAGCCCAACCGCCTCACCGAGTCGCTGCGCGCCGCCGCCGACACCGGCGCCCACGGCACCGTCTGGTCGGTCCTCGTGGCCGCCCTGCCCCGACTGCTGGCGGGCGAACCGCCGCGCGGCGTCGGCGAGCTGCTGGCGGTGGCCGCCGACTGCGCCCGCCGCTGCGCCGCCCGCGGCCCGATCCCCGAGGTCACGGCCCTGGCCGCGCGGGGCGGCAGCTCCCGGGCCGTCCGCGAGGCGGCCGCCCTGCAGGAGGTACTGGCGGGCTGACCCGGCCGTCACCCCGGTTGTTGAACGATCGTTCTTGACTGACCGTTCTTCAACTCGCTAACGTTCCGGCCATGGGACGACCACGAGCCTTCGACGAGGACGAGGCCGTCGAAGCCGCCGCCCGGCTGTTCGCCGCGCACGGCTTCGAGGGCACGTCGGTGGACGACCTGGTGGGCGCGCTCGGCGTCCACCGGGGCAGCCTCTACAAGGTGTTCGGCAGCAAGCGCGGCCTCTACCTGGCCGCGCTCCGCCGCCACCTCGACCGGGACGTGCTGCCGCTCACCCGGGCGCGGGCCGGGGCCGCGGACCTGCCCGCGGCCCTGGCGCAGGCCGCCGCCGCGTACGACAGCGGCCCGGCCGCCGGGCTGCTGCTGCTTTCCGCCGCCGAGCGGGCCCCGCTCGACCCGGACACGGCCGCCCTGGTCGAGGAAGGGCTCGCCGCGCTGGACGCCGCCCTCGCCGCGGTGCTCGGCGACGGC
>NZ_BAAALD010000158.1:0-10363 GCF_039528095.1 Kitasatospora arboriphila | reverse complement strand
CTGCGCGGCCGCGGCCTGCGGTTCCGCGGCGGGGGCCGCGGGCGACAGCGGCGTCGCCGGGGCCGAGGGGACGGCGGACGGGACGGGCGCGGCGGCCGGGACGGCCGGAGCGTGCGGCAGCGGCTCGGTGAGCAGTGCGTTCGGCAGCAGCAGGACCACCCGCACACCGCCGTACGGCGAGGGCGCGGAGCTGAGCGTGACCCGGAACCCGTACTGCTCGGCCAGCCGGCCGACCGCGGCGAGGCCCAGCTGCGGCACCTCGCCGAGCCGGGACACCTCCAGCCCGCCGCCGCCGGCCAACGCCGCGGCGGCCTTCTCCACCGAGCCCTCGGGCATGCCGACACCGGCGTCGTCGATCTCGATCACGGCGCCGTTGTGCACCGGCATCAGCGTGACGAACACCTGGGTGCTGGGCGGCGAGTAGCGGGTGGCGTTGTCCAGCAGCTCGGCGACCGCGTGGATCAGCGCCTCCGCGGCGGCGCCCACCACCGCGGTCTCCAACCGGCTGCGGACGACGACCCGCTGGAACGGCAGGATGCGGGACTGCGCACCGCGGACGACGTCCTCCAGCGCGACCGGCTCGGGCCAGTGCCGGCCGGCCCGGGCCCCGCACAGCACCGCCAGCGTCTGGGCGAGCCGGGCCTGTTGGGCGGCGGCGTGGTCGGCCTTGAGCAGTCCCTCCAGCAGCACCGGGTCGTCGTGGTTGCGCTCCATCTCGTCCAGCCCGGCCTGCTGGTCGTGGGCCATCACCAGGATCCGGCGGGCGACGCTGAGGAAGGCGCGCTGGGTGCCGGCGGTCAGCTCCTGCTCGCGCTGGACGGCCGCGCTCTCGGCGCTGCGCCGGGCCAGCTCACCGGCCAGCCGGCCGCGCAGGGAGTCGAGTTCGTGCTGCTGCTCGTCGAGCCGGCGGCGCAGGGTGCGGGTGACGGCCCGGTACCTCGCGGCGGTCAGGACCGCGGGGACGGCGAGGACAACGGCTGCCGCTGCGCACCACTGAGACATCGTCACGCGGCGAATTCTAGGATGATGATCCTACGTATGTGTGAACAGATCGCCAGAACGGTGATCTGAACGCGTCAATCAAGCGGAATACCGCACGCCGACGCGTCGATCCTCACTGGCCGTCGACCTCGCCGTAGGACTCCTGGGCCCGTGCCGGGACGGGACGCAGCGTGCGCAGCCCGCGCGCCACCGCGAACGCACGGCGCAGCGCGGAGACCGGACCGGTGCCGGGACCGGCCGCCGGCGGGACGAACGGCGGCTCGGCCGGCGGGCGCTGGCCGGGGATGAGCCGGGTGGCGGGCGCGGTGCTGCGGGCCGTCTTGGTCATCTCTCCACGTCCTCCGTGTTCCTGCCGGGTGCCGCCGGACCGGGGCCGGTGCGGGCCGTCCACTTCCAGACCTACCCCGCCGGGCGGCATCCGGTGTCCCGATTCGGTGACGATGCCGTGCCGTCGCGGGCCGGCCGCGGTCACGGGGCGTGCTCCACGGCGATCATCGTGCCCTGGAGCAGCGCGACCTCCTTGCCGGGGACGCCGCCGGTGATCGAACGGACCTCGGCGCCGACCACGGTGACGGTCCGTCCGCTGCGGACGACCGTGCCGGTGGCCCGCAGCCGCTCGCCCACCCCGGGGCTGAGCAGGTTGAGCTTGAACTCCACGCTGAGCACGTCCTTGCCCTCGGGCATCAGGGAGAGCGCGGCCGCCCCGGCCGCCGCGTCGGCGAGCGTGGAGATGGCGCCGGCGTGCACGAAGCCGTTCTGCTGGGTCACCGCGGGCCGCACGGGCAGGTCGAGCACCACCCGGCCGCGGGCCAGCTCGACGATCTCCACCCCCAGGGTCGCCAGCATCGGCTGGCCGTCGAGGTTGCTGCGGAGGCGGTCGGTGAGGGTGTCCATGGCGCGGTCCTGGTGCGGGGGGGCGGAGTGCCCCAGAACCATCCGCCGCCGACCCGTCCCGCGTCAACCCGGTCGGAGCTGTGCCGCCCGGCACACCGCCCGCCCGGCCCGGCACACCGCCCCGGACAGCACGGAGGCCCGCGCCGGTCGGCGCGGGCCCGTGGGGAGCGGCAGCGGCCGGCGGCGGGCCGCCCGGCTCAGGCGAGGTCGGCGTCCTCGGCGGCCTGCTCGGCGGCGGCGGTGTCCGGGAGCTCGGTGCCGGTGACCGTCCTGGCGTCACCGGTGCGGTGCCGCGGCCCGTCGGCGTGGGCGCTCGGGGCGGTCAGCGAGGCGACGACGCCGACGGCGAGCGAGGCAAAGGCGAGCATGCTGCGCTTCTTCATGCCCTGCACAACGCGCGGGGCGCCGCCGGGTCACGGGCGGTTCAGCGCGGCCAGTCGCGCAGGCCCGCGACCAGCGCCCCGGTGAGCCGCTGCCGGGTGGTCGCGACGTCCTCGGCCAGCCGGAACCCGCCGGCGGTGCTCAGCGAGGCGAAGCCGTGCGCCGCGGCGCGGACCGTCCGGGTGGCGTGGATCAGCTCGGAGCCGGCCAGCCCGTACCCGCGCAGCACCGCCAGGATCACCTCGACCAGCCGGCCGGCCGCCGCTGTCGACGCCGGGTCGTCCTGCGGTGCCTGCGGCAGGGCCGCGTAGCGGGACGGGTACTGCACCGCGTAGTCGACGTAGGCGTCGATCAGCGCCGCGAGCGCCTCGTCGCCGCCGCGGCCGAGCACCGCCCGGGACAGCCGTTCGGTCAGCTCGTCGGTGACCCGGACGGCGATCAGCCGGCGCAGTTCGGCGAGGCCGCCGGTGACGTGCTTGTAGAGCGAGGGGGTGGCCACCCCGGCCCGGCCGGCGACCGCGGCCAGGGTGAGGGCCTCCGGGCCCTGCTCGTCGACGAGTTCCAGCGCGCGGTCGACGACGGCGGCGGGGGTCAGTCCGGCCCGGGGCATCAGGCGACCTCGTTCACTTCGGCCAGGAAGGGCAGCAGGGCGTCGGCGGTGGCCTGCGGGTACCCGGCCATCGGGTAGTGGCCGCCGCCCTCGATGATCACCATACGCCCCCGCAGTGCCGAGGCCTGCCGCTCGGCGAGCGCCGCCGGGTCGGGGAAGTCCGGGTCCCGGCTGCCCATGACGACCAGCGCCGGGCACTGCACGTCCGCGCCCCAGCCGGTCGGCGCGGAGTCGCCGCGGACGTAGCCGCGGACCGCCCGGCGGCGCCCCGGCTGCTTCAGCGCGGCGACCAGCCGGGCCCGCTGGGCATCGAAGTCCGCGGGCCGCGCGGTCGGGAAGTAGAACTTCTGCGCGGCGCCCCACAGCCCGGGGAACCAGGTGACGGCCGGGGCGAGCAGGCCGACCATGGCCTTCTGCAGCAGGTTCGGCGGGAAGTTCTCGAAGAAGGCGTCGACCAGGACGATCCCGGCGACCCGCTCCGGGGCGTCCGCGGCGACCCGGACGACGGTGGCGCCGGTGTACGAGCTGCCCACCAGGACGGCGCGGTCGATGCCCAGGTGGTCGAGCAGGGCGCGGACGTCGCCGGCGATCGCGGTCGGCGAGTAGTCGTCCCACGCGGCCGAGGACTCGCCCATGCCGCGCAGGTCCATGGTGACCACCCGGTGTCCGGCGGCGGTGAGCAGCGGGTGCAGGTGCCGGTAGGCCGACCGCAGGTCGAGCATCCCGGGCAGCAGGACGACGGGGGTGCCCGTGCCCTGCTCGGTGTCGTCGTACGCCAGGCGGCCGCCGGGGACGTCCAGGTGGCGGGTCTGCAGGGCGTGCTGGGTGTCGTTCACGGCCGGCCTCCTTGGCCTCGCTGACGCGGCTGATTGCCCGTAGCCATAAAGCTACGGCTAATAGCCTTAGCCGTCAAGGGCGGCGCGGCGGCTCGTGCCGGCTGCGGTAGCTTTCGGCGACCGCGGGAACCGAGAGACCGGAGGCGTCATGCCCCTCATCACCGTCAAGCAGCTGGCCGGCCGCACCGAGGAGCAGCGCGCCGAGATCGCCCGCGAGCTCACCGCCGCCTACGCCCGGGCGACCGGCATGGACCCGGAGAAGGTCTGGGTCGTCGTCGAGGAGATCCCGGCCGAGAACTGGGCGGCCGGCGGCGAGACCTTCGCCGCCAAGCAGGCCCGGGCCGCCTCCGCCGGCTGACCGCCGCGGGCCGGGCCCGCGGGGGCTCAGAGGTTGTCGGCCCGGAACGGGTCGTGTTCGGCCAGCAGCTTGTCCAGCCTGGCCTGGTCCACCCGGGACACCAGCTCGCCGGCGTCCTGGCGGTCGCGGACCACCTTGGCCAGCGTGAACGAGGACGTGATCACGTACAGCAGGGCGACCGCCAGGAAGGCGCGCATCCAGGCGTCCACCGGGAGGCGGGCGATCCCGATCGCCAGGGCGGCCGTGGCGAGGGCGAAGGACAGGACGGCCTGCACGTAGTAGGCGGCCGTGGTGCGGGACTGCATCGGTGCGCTCATGCCTTGCAGGGTCCCGGAGCGGGCACCGGCCCGCATGAGTACGGATACTCACCCCGAGGGGGGCGATCACCCTCCGTCAGGGGCGGATTCACAATCTATGGCAAATCGCCCATCCTGCGCGTAGCCCTTACGAATCCACCGTCGCAGACGCTTGGAATCAAGGCGTGCCTAGCATTAACGTTTGATAACGCAGCGCGGTCGGCAACGCCGTACCGACACGGCACCGTGCGCGTGTCGCTCAATCCCGCGGCTGCCTTCGCCGGTGGTCACGGGAGCCGGGGAACCACCTTCCTTGGGGTGAATCGGCCGGGCCGGTGGCCCAGCCGTAGGAGACCTTCCTGCTCCGAACCCGTCAGCTAACCCGGTCGGCGAGGGAAGGAAAGGAGTGCGCCCCCGTGGCGTCGACGCACTCGGCGGACTCCACCGCCGCAGCCACCCAGCTCCTCGACCACCCCTGGGAGCAGGCCGACCAGGCCCGCCACCGGATGCCCCGGCAGACCAGGGGCGGCAGCCCGCTGCTGGGCGTCACCGCCACCGTGGCCGCCACCCTCGGCGCCGCCGGCATGACCGCGGCCGCCCCCGGCCCGGCCGCCGCGGCCGAACCCGCCGTGAGCGCGCCCGACCAGGCCGCCGACTCCGCCGACCCGGGCCTCGCCCTCTTCGCCCGCATCCAGCAGCAGGCCGACCACCGCACCGCCGCCGACGAGGCCGCCCGCCTCGCCGCCGCGCAGGAGGCCGAGGCCCGCCGCGCCGCCCAGGCCGCCGTCGAGGCCACCGCCCTCGCCCTGCCGACCACCGGCTACACCCTCGGCGCCCAGTACGGCCCCGGCGGCCACTGGGCCCACCTGCACACCGGCCTCGACTTCCAGGCCGCCACCGGCACCCCGGTCACCGCCGTCGGCAACGGCACCGTCACCTCGGCCGGCTGGGCCGGCTCCTACGGCTACCGGATCGTCGAGACCCTGCCCGACGGCACCGAGGTCTGGTACTGCCACCTCAACCGGCTCGCGGTCACCGACGGCCCGGTCGAGCGCGGCACCGTCCTCGGCACGGTCGGCGCCACCGGCAGCGTCACCACCCCCCGCCTCCACCTCGAGATCCGCCCCGCCGGCGGCGCCCCCGTCGACCCCCTCGGCTGGCTCCGCTCCCACGGCGTCCAGCCCTGAGAAGTCCTTTCCCGGGTGCCCCCGCGCGCCCCTATTGCTCCTCCTGGCGGGCTGCGGCGTAGGCCTCCAGTTCGGCGGTGCCGGGTTCGGGGGCCAGGTCGGGGTAGTCGGTGAGCAGCAGGGCCGGCAGCCCCGGGACGGTCCACTGCCCGCACAGCCACAGCGCGACGTCCGCCACGACCTGCTCGAAGTCCTCGAACTCCCCCCGCAGCTCGTACGGCATCGGCTCGCCCTGCGCGGTCAGCGCCGCCAGGTTCCGGTAGCTGCGCTGCATCAGCCCGTACTCCAGCAGCCGCCGCGCCCCGTCCGTCGCCATGCCGATCGACAGCAGGTGCGCCTCGCCCCAGCCGAGTGCCGCGTCCGCCCCGGTCATCGGGTCCAGTGCGCCGCCGTCGACCAGGGCCGCGTACGCCGCCGCCCGGTCCTCGGGCTCCAGGGCGCGGAAGCCGTCCAGCCAGGCCCGCACCGCGTCGGTGTCCGCGGTGTCCACCCCGTCCGCCCGCAGCAGCAGCGTGTAGAGCCGGGGCCAGGTCAGCAGCTGCGGCCGCCGCAGCAGCGTCCCGAGCAGTTCGCCCTGCCATTCCGCCTCGGCGTGCAGCCGTTCCTGCCGCTTGGCGTTGAGCCGCCGGGCGGCCCGCTGGTGGTCGATCAGCAGCCGGACGGTCTCGCCGTACACGCCGGGGTCGCCCTCCGGCTGGACGTACAGGTGGAGCCGTTCGTGGAGCAGTTGTTCGACCACGGCGGAGCCGAGTTCGGGCCAGCCGTCGTGGAGCGGTGCGCCGCCGAGTTCCAGCAGGGTCAGGACCTGCTGGACGGCCTCCTCCGGTACCGGGGGCAGTGCCTCGGCGTCCGCCCAGGCGAGCAGGGACTCGGCGCGGGTACGGGGGATGAGCTGCAGGTCTTCGTCGTCCACGCCGGTACCGTAGCCGGTGCGGGGTCCGGCGCGCGGCACCCGGGCCCGCCGCGGGCCGGGGGTGCGGCCGGGGGTGCGGCCGGGCCGGCCGGGGTAGGGTCGGCGGCCATGACAGCCGAACAGGTCCGGACGGTCCGCCAGGTTCGCCTGGTGGGCCCGCGCCTGGCGATCCGCGAGTTCCGGCTGGACCCGGAGGACGTTCTCGCCCTGCACGCCGTCCTCGGCGACCCGGAGACCGTCCGGCACCTCGGGTACGAGGTGTGCGACGAGGAGGAGTGCGCCGACCAGGTCGAGCTCTCCCTCGACGAGGCCGAGCAGGACCCGCGCACCGTCTACCGGCTCGCCGTCGCCCCGGCCGAGCGGGACGGCGGGACCCCGCCGATCGGCCAGGCCGTCCTCGAACTCGAAGGCACCCGCGCAGCCTCCCTCGGCTGCGTGCTGCGCCGGGACACCTGGGGCAACGGCTACGCGGGCGAAGTCCTCGCGCTGCTCTGCGGGTTCGGCTTCGGGACGCTCGGCCTGCACCGGCTCGCCGCCCGGGTCGACCCGGAGAACGCCGCCTCGGTGCGGGTGCTCACCCGGGCCGGTTTCCGGCCCGAGGGCCGGATCCGGCACGACCTGCTGGTGCGCGGGGCGTGGCGGGACTCGCTGCTGTTCTCGCTGCTGGAGGACGAGTGGGTGCGGCCCGCCGCAGCACGGGGGTGGGGAGAACCCCACCCCTGAGCCGCCGGTGGGCCGGATTACCCCGGGCGCCCCGCTCCGGCACCGTGGAGTCGTCAGTCCGAACGGACACCGAGGGGCCACAGATGACCACCGCACCGCTGCACCAGACCGCCGCGCCGTACCCGGGTGACGCGCCCTACCCGGGCGACGTGCCCGCCGGGCGCCGGCCCGGCTTCCTACGGGCGCCGTTCGCGGCCGCCACCTACCGGGAGGTCGGCTTCGTCCTCACCGGTCTGCCGATCGCGATCGCGGCCTTCGTCGTCGCCGTCGCCCTGTTCTGCACCGGGCTCGGCCTGCTCGTCACCGCACTCGGCCTGCCGGTGCTGGCCCTGCTGCTCGTGCAGGCCCGCGGCTTCGGCGCGCTGGAGCGGCACCGGGCCCGCGTCCTGCTCGGCACGCCGGTCGCCGCGCCCGCGCCCGTCGTCCCGAAGCGCCCCGGCTTCTGGGGCACCGTCACCGCCCGGCTCGCCGACGGCGCGGGCTGGCGTGCGGTGCTGCACCAGGTGCTGATGTTCCCCTGGGCGGTGCTGAGCTTCGCCGTCACCGTGACCTTCCTGGTGACCGGCTGGGTGGTCGCGCTGTACCCGCTCTACCACTGGGTCTTCGCCCGGTACACCGACTGGCCGGGCTACCGGGTGTACGACTTCACCACCGACGCCGGGCGCCACCACGAGTTCTACGTCACCAGCCCGGCCCAGATCGCGGGCGTCTGCGCCCTCGGCATCGTGCTGGTGCTGCTCACCCCGCAGCTGGTCCGCGGGCTCACCGCGGTCAACCGGCTCGCCGCCCGCGGCCTGCTCGGCGGCCGCTGAGCCGACTGCCCCTCAAGGTGCGGCCCCCACGGCCCCCGGCAGCCCGGATGCGGGCCGCCGGGGGCCGTGGTCCGATGAGGCCGTACCGCGCCCGGGCCGCCGCCCGGGTGCACCGCCCGTCCGCGAGGGAGCCGCCGTGCTGGTGACGTCCCGTCCGCTCGACGAGTACTGCGCCTCCTTCGGCCTCAGCCGGGCCGTGCTGCGCGGCCTGTCCGGTCCGCTGCTGGACTGCCCCGGCGGCGCCGCCGGGCTCGCCGCCGAGGCCCGCGCGCTCGGCTGCCAAGTGGTCGCCGCCGATCCGCTGTACGCCGTGCCGCCCGCCGTGCTCGCCGACCTGGCCCGCGCCGGCCGGGACGCCATGGCCGCGCAGATGTGCAGCACCCCGCAGCGCTACCCCTCCCCCCGCCACCTCCGGTACGACAAGTACCTGCGCAGCTGGGACCGGGCCCGGGAGCTGTTCACGGCCGACCGGGCCGCCCACCCCCACCGCTACGTGGCCGCCGAACTGCCCCGGCTGCCGTTCGCCGACGGCACCTTCGCCCTCACCCTCAGCTCGTACCTGCTGTTCGCCTACCCGGACCGGTTCGGCCCCGACGAACAGCTGTCGGCGCTGCTCGAACTGGTCCGGGTGACCGATCCGGCCGGCGAGGTCCGCGTCCACCCGCTGCACGACGGGGAGGGCAGGCGCTGCCGGCACCTCGACGGGCTCCGGGCCGAGCTCGGCCGGCACGGGGTGGCCAGCGAGATCACCGTGCGGCGTGCGGCCGGACAGGACCGCCGGGTGCTGCGGCTGCGGTCCGTCCGCCGCCGTCAGGGAGCGGCCGGACCTTCGGGGGCCCGCACCTGAGGCGGGATCGCCGGCACCTCGGCGGTCTGCGGGCCGCCGGCCGTGCCGGTGTCCCGGCCACCGCCGTCCGGGCCGTCCGAACCGCCCCCGCGCCCGTCGCCGTCGGCCGCCGGGGCGGGCATCCGCCGCAGCACCTCGTCGGCGACCGCCCGCCGCCGCGAGTCCGGCGGCACGTTCCGGGTGTTGCGGACCTTGTAGGCGACGGCCGCCCGCAGCGCAGCCCGCTGCTCCGCGGTGAGCTCGGGGCCGCCGAGCATCGCCTTGGCGGCGAGCAGGGCCTGCAGCAGCTCGAAGGGCGACAGGTGCCGGTCGATCGCCGAGACGACGAGGTCCAGGTTCTCCGGGTCGGGATTGCCCTGCAGCAGGGCGAGCGCCTGCACCCGCAGGCCCTCGACGCCGGTCTCGAAGAGGTCCCGCACCTGCCGGGAGCTGAAGTTCAGCGACCGGGCGGCCAGCACCGTCTGGTTCACCGAGTCGGCGAGGGTCTGCCGGTCGGCGGCGGACAGCGCCCGGGCGAGCAGCAGCCGGGTCAGCAGCCAGCCGGCGAGGAAGCCGAGGACGGTGAAGTACACCGAGAGGGCCGCCGCGAAGCCGGCCGCTCCGGGGCCGCCGCCGACCGCCGGGGCGAGCGCCTCGCCGAGCTCCCTCAGCCGGCGCGGCAGGGTGCCGATCTGGGTGAGTCCGGCACCGAGCAGGATCTTGGTCAGCCAGTCGGAGACCTGCTCCAGATTGGTGTTGGGGGCGTAGCTCGCGGTCGAGGTCGCGGACTGGTCGTCCGGATGGGCTGCGGCCCCGCTGGTCAGCAGCTTGGGGATGCCGAAGAGGAAGCCGAGCAGGCCGCCGCCGACCGCGAACGTCGCCGCGACCACCAGGCCGCCGCCGAGCGCCCGCACCCCGTGCTCGCTCGCCAGGGCGTACAGCACCAGGCCGACCAGCCCGGCGCCGACCACCCCGGCCAGCCCGATCCGCACCGCCGGCACCGGCTGTCCGCCGTGCTCCAGCTCCACCCGAGCCACCCCCGCCCCCGGTCCCCTGTGGTCCGCAGTGACTGTAGCGGACCGGCCGGTCACTCCGGGAGGTCACCGCACCCGGCGGGACGGGGGCTCCGGGCGGGGGGCCCGGACCGGGCCCGGACATGCAGACGGCCCGCGGGCTGCTTCCGCGGCGCCGGTCCTCGAGGGACCGGCGGCCGAGGCACCGGGGACGTACCGGTGAGCCCGCGGGCCGGGTGACTGCTTGGGTCTGCGCCTGCCGCCGGAGGCCCTTGGGGCCCCGCACACTGCACAGGCAGGGGCGGCTCTAGCGAGCAGCCACCTCACGCATCCTGGTGGTACTCAACTCAGGATCACCTCCTTTCAGTGTGCCGCCACCTTAGGCACGCGCTCCGGAGGAGGGCAATGGATTTTCCGGGTACCGCCGGTACCCGGCTGGGCGGACCCGGAGGGGACCGTGCGCGCCCGGGCACCGCCCGGACACGACGAAGGCCCGGCAGAAGATCTGCCGG
>NZ_BAAALD010000157.1:0-10405 GCF_039528095.1 Kitasatospora arboriphila | reverse complement strand
TGCTGGCCGAGGGCAGCGGCGCGAAGACGATCAACGGCGTCAGCTACAACAGCCCGACCTCCAACGGCGCGAAGCTCACCGGCATCGGCCGGGCCAAGGCCGCGCAGATCTGGTACCGGGCGCTGACCGTCTACATGACCTCCACCACCAACTACAAGGCGGCCCGCACCGCGACCCTGAACGCGGCGAAGGACCTCTACGGCAGCACCTCCGCCGAGTACAAGGCGGTGGGCGCGGCCTGGAGCGGGGTCAGCGTCAACTGACCCCCGCCCCGCGCACGGCGACGGCCGGGCTCCCTCGCGGGGGCCCGGCCGTCGGTTCGTTCCGGGGGTGTTCCGGGGCGGTCAGGCCGCGGCGGCCGCCGCGGGCACCTCGCCGCGCTCCTCCTTGGCGAGCATCCGCTCGGCGAAGAAGCCGCCGGTGGGCAGCACCGACAGCACGAACAGCACGATGCCGCGCTTGGCGTCCCAGCGCTGCTGCTGCCAGGCCAGGGCGAGGAAGACCACGTACAGCACGAACAGGCCGCCGTGGACCGCGCCCATCACCGGCACCGCGTTGAAGTCGGTGGTCCGCTTGAGCACCGAGCACACGAGCAGCAGCAGGAAGGACAGGCCCTCCGGGCCGGACACGAGTCGCAGGCGGTGGACGGCGGGGCTGGTCTTCACGGGTCACCTCGGGAAGGGGTCGGCGAGTGAGCTCGTGAACGCGATCACAAGCCTCGTTCATTATCACCGACCGAACAGCCGTGCCGGGCCCGGGGTGGCCGGTCTCACGGCGGGCGGCCCTATCCTGCTGCGGCACGGCCCGACGACCGGGCCGACCGACCACGGGGGTGGACATGTTCCGCATCGACTGGAACCGGCGGACCTGCTCGCGGCGCGGGCACATCACCTACGCGCCCGACGAGGCCGACCTGCGCGGCCGGCTGCGCGCGCACACCGCGCTCGGCGACGCCTGGCGCTGCCTGCGCTGCGGGGACTTCGCGCTCGGCGCGCCGCACGGCTCCGGCCCGGCCGACGAGGCGCCGCTGGTGCCGCGCGGCAAGGCCCTGCGCGACCTGTTCATCCTGCGCTTCCTCGCGGTCGAGCGGGCGCTGCGCGGCCTGCTGATCCTGGTCGTCGCCTGGGGCGTGTGGAAGTTCTCCAACAGCCAGGACGCGGTGCGGCGGATCTTCGACGAGAACCTCTCGGTGTTCCGGCCCGTCACCGACCACTTCCACTGGGACCTGGAGCACTCGCCGATCGTCGACACGATCCGCAAGACCTTCGAGTACAAGCACGGCACGCTGCTGATCGTGGCCGGCGCGCTGGTGCTGTACGCGCTGATCGAGATCGTGGAGGCGGCCGGCCTGTGGGTGGGCGCCCGCTGGGCCGAGTACCTGACGGTGGTGGCGACGGCGGCCTTCCTGCCGCTGGAGGTGTACGAACTCACCGAGCACGTCAGTGCACTGAAGATCGGCACGCTGGTGCTGAACGTCCTCGCGGTGCTGTGGATCATGCTGTCGAAGCGGCTGTTCGGCCTGCGCGGCGGCGTGGTCGCCTTCGAGGCGGAGAAGCACTCGGCCTCGCTGCTGGAGGTGGAGACCGCCGCGGGCGCCGTCCCCGGGGCGGCGCCGGCCCCGGCCGTCTGACCTCCTGACCCGGTGTGATTTGTCGCAGCTCGGTACCAGAGGCCCGCGCCCCCTCCCGGGTGCGGGCCGGCTGCCGCTACATTCGCCCGGTGGCACAGTTTCGACTCCAGGGGTCCAAGGTGCTCGCCGTCGACATGGCGGGAGACTCGGTCAAGGCCCGCAACGGCACGATGGTGGCCTACACGGGCCAGATGAACTTCAAGAAGATGTCCGGCGGCGGTGACGGCCTGCGCGGCATGGTCACGCGTCGGCTGACGGGTGAGCAGATGGAGGTCATGGAGGTGAAGGGGCAGGGCACCTGCTACTTCGCCGACAAGGCCACCGAGGTCAACCTGGTGCGGCTGAACGGCGAGACGCTCTACGTCGAGTCGGAGAACCTGCTCTGCACCGAGGCGACCCTGCACACCGGCACCTCCTTCACCGGACTCAACGGCATGGCGTCCGGCAACGGCCTGTTCACCACCAAGGTCGAGGGACACGGCTGGGCGGCACTGACGTCCAAGGGCCCGGCGATCATCCTGCGGGTCTCCCAGGGGATGCCGCTGCGGGTCGACCCGGGTGCGTACGTGGCGCACACCGGCAACCTCAACCGCAGCCTGAAGTCGGGCGCGGGCTGGACGACGATCATCGGCGAGGGCGGCGGCGAGGCCATGCAGGTCGAGTTCGCCGGCGAGGGCCTGGTCTACGTGCAGCCCTCCGAGAAGATGACCTTCGGGGGCGACGTCTGATGCCGTTCACCAAGATCAACAACAAGATGGTCGAGGCGAAGGTCATGCCCGGCCAGCGGGTCTTCAGCCAGCGCGGCTCGATGCTCGCCTACACCGGCGAGGTCTCCTTCACGCCCAACGTGATGGGCGGCCAGGGCGGCGTCATGTCGATGATCGGACGCCGGGTGGCCAACGAGGACACCCCGCTGATGACCGTCGAGGGCCAGGGCAGCGTGATGTTCGGCCACGGCGGCCACAACGTCCACGTGATCGAGCTGACCGGCGACACCCTCTACGTGGAGGCCGACCGGCTGCTCGCCTTCGACGGCACCCTGCAGCAGTCGACCATGTTCATGGGCCAGCAGGGCGGCGTCATGGGCATGGTCCGCGGCCAGGTGACCGGGCAGGGCCTGTTCACCACCAAGCTCGACGGCCACGGCTCGGTCGCCGTGATGGCGCACGGGGGCGTGTTCGAGCTGCCGATCGGCCCCGGCCAGCCGGTGCACGTCGACCCGCAGGCGTACGTGGCCCACCGCGGCCAGGTGACCAACAAGCTGTCCACCGCCCTCGGCTGGCGCGACATGGTCGGCCGCGGCTCGGGCGAGGCGTTCCAGCTGGAGCTGTCCGGCCACGGAGTGGTCTACGTGCAGGCGAGCGAGGAGAAGCTCTGATGTCCTACCCGCCGCAGCCGCCGTACGGGCAGCAGCCCTACGGCCAGCCCCAGCCCGGCCAGCCCTACGGCCAGCCCGGCTACCCGCCGCCCGGTCAGCCGTACCCGCCGCAGGGGCAGCCCTACCCGCCGCAGGGCCAGCCGCAGCCCGGCTACCAGCAGGCGTACCAGCCGACCCAGGCCGGCCAGCCGTACCCACCGCAGGGCCAGCCCTACCCGGCCCCGCCGCAGGGCAACTACGGCGCGCCGCTGCCGCAGAACGGCGGCGAGGGCCCGGTGGTGCACGACGCCATGAGCCTGCCGGTCAACGACAACGTCAACCCGTACGCCTTCTCGGTCGACCTCAACGGCGCGTACTACCTGCAGAAGGGCAAGATGATCGCCTACTACGGCGAGATGCGCTTCTCGGGCATCGGCCGCGGCGTCATCGACCAGATGCTGGAGCGGAACTTCAACTCCCCGCTGCACGCGTCCGACTGGGTCGTCGCCGAGGGCCGCGGCAAGCTGCTGCTCGCCGACCGCGCCTTCGACCTCAACTCGTACGACCTGGAGGACGGCAACCTCACCGTCCGCTCGGGCAACCTGCTGGCCTTCGAGCCCACGCTCAAGCTCAAGCAGTCGATCATCCCGGGCTTCCTCACCCTGATCGGCACCGGCAAGTTCGTGGCCGCCTCCAACGGCCCCGTCCACTTCGTCGAGCCCCCCATCCGGGTGGACCCGCAGGCGCTGGTCGGCTGGGCCGACTGCCCCGCGCCCTGCCACCACTACGATCACGGCTACATGCACGGCCTGATCGGCGGGCTCCGCCACCTGACCGGGCTCGGCGGCGCCTCCGGCGAGGAGCACCAGTTCGAGTTCATCGGGGCCGGCCAGGTCCTGCTGCAGTCGACCGAGACCCTGATGGCCGAGCGCTCGGTCGGCGTGGTGCACGCCGAGGCGGGCGTGCCCGGCAGCGGGGTGCCGCACCAGCCGGGCGCCGGGGCGCACGGCGGCGGGCAGCAGCTGCCCAACGTCAACATCCCGGGCCTGGGCAACCTCGGCGACCTCGGCCGGAGGTTCGGCCTCTGACGGGGCCGAACCGGTGAACCGGGCGCGGCTGGATTCGTAAACTTGTACAACATTTAACAAGCACGGCTATGCTGGGGTCATGGACACGCACGTCACCGACGCCCCCGCCGTCTCCTCCTCGGCCACCGCGGAGGAGACGCCGTGGCTGAGCACCCGCGAGCAGCAGTTCTGGCGCGCCCACCTGGAGGTGAGCAAGCTGCTCGAGTACCAGCTCGGCCGCGAACTCCAGCCGCACAACCTCGCCATCAACGACTAC
Source organism: Kitasatospora arboriphila (assembly GCF_039528095.1). Lineage (NCBI taxonomy): Bacteria > Bacillati > Actinomycetota > Actinomycetes > Kitasatosporales > Streptomycetaceae > Kitasatospora > Kitasatospora arboriphila. The sequence goes on along the minus strand of NZ_BAAALD010000157.1, from coordinate 6,074 downwards.
GAGATCCTCGTGGTCCTCTCCGAGGCGCCCGAACGCCGGATGCGGATGACCGACCTCGCGACCGCCACCCTGCAGTCGAAGAGCCGGCTCTCCCACCAGATCACCCGGATGGAGAGCGCCGGGCTGGTGCTGCGGCAGGAGTGCCCGGGCGACCGCCGCGGCCTCTACGCCCACCTCACCGAACCCGGCTGGGAGACGCTCCAGAAGGTCGCGCCGGACCACGTCCGCAGCGTCCGCAGCCACTTCGTCGACCGCTTCACCCCGGAGCAGATCGACGCCCTCTACGAGGCCCTCGCGCCGGTCGCGGAACACCTCCGCGCCCTCCGCGGACGCGCCTGACGGCGCAGGGCAACCACCCAGGGGCGCTGGGGGCACCTCCCGGCCGAAGGCTGGGGGCGGAACTGCGCGGGACGGAAGGCACAGACCGTGGCCTTCCGTCCCGCGCAGTTCCCCGCGCCCCTGTTTTCGCTTTTCCGGATGCGCAGGCTCGCCGATCCAGGATTGCGCGGTTCCCCGCGCCCCTTCGCGCTTCCCCGATTCGCGCGGGCTCGCCCGCTACCGGGTGCTCTCGGTGAGGCCGGCGACGAGGTGGTCGGCGGCGCCGTAGGGGTCGAGGTCGCCGGCGGCGACCCGTTCGGCGAGGCCGAGCAGGTGGCGGTCGCCGCGCAGGTCCCCGATCCGGGAGCGAAGGGCGGCGAGCGCGATCGCCTCGATCTCCTGGGCGGCCCGCCGGGTGCGCCGGACGGCGAGCTCCCCCGTCCCGGACAGCCAGGCGCGGTGCTTCTCCAGGGCCTCGACGACCTCGTCGACCCCCTCGCCGCGGGCGGCGACCGTCTTGACGATCGGCGGCCGCCAGTCGCCGGGCCTGCGGCCCTCGCCGAGGCCGAGCATGTGGTTGAGCTCGCGGGCGGTGGCGTCGGCGCCGTCCCGGTCCGCCTTGTTGACGACGAAGACGTCGCCGATCTCCAGGATCCCGGCCTTGGCGGCCTGGATGCCGTCGCCCATGCCGGGGGCGAGCAGGACGACGGTGGTGTCGGCCTGGGCGGCGACCTCGACCTCGGACTGGCCCACGCCGACGGTCTCCACCAGGATCACGTCGCAGCCGGCGCCGTCCAGCACCCGCAGGGCCTGCGGGGCGGACCAGGAGAGGCCGCCGAGGTGGCCGCGGGTGGCCATCGACCGGATGAACACCTCGGGGTCGGTGGCGTGGTCCTGCATCCGGACCCGGTCGCCGAGCAGCGCGCCGCCGGAGAACGGCGAGGACGGGTCGACGGCCAGCACGCCGACCCGCTTGCCGCGGCGGCGGTACGCGGAGACGAGGGCGTTGGTCGAGGTGGACTTGCCGACGCCCGGCGAGCCGGTCAGGCCGACGGTGTAGGCGTGGCCGGTGTGCGGGGCGAGCGCCGCCATGGCCTCGCGCAGCTGCGGGGCGGCGTTCTCGACCAGCGAGATCAGCCGGGCCACCGCCCTCGGGTGCCCGGTGCGCGCCTGTTCGACCAGCGTCGCCACGTCGGCCATGTGAGTCCGTCTCCTCGATCGGAAAGCGGGGGCGCACGGCGTGGTCCTCCACGCCGTGCGCCCCCGGGGTCAACGCCGAACGGTCAGCCCTGGGCGGGGACCTTGATGATCAGGGCGTCGCCCTGGCCGCCGCCGCCGCACAGCGCGGCCGCGCCGGTGCCACCGCCGCGGCGCTGCAGTTCGAGGGCCAGGTGCAGGACGAGGCGGGCGCCGGACATGCCGATCGGGTGGCCGAGGGCGATCGCGCCGCCGTTGACGTTGACCTTCTCGTCGGTGACGCCGAGGTCCTTCATCGACTGGTGGGCGACGGCCGCGAAGGCCTCGTTGATCTCGATCAGGTCGAGGTCGGCGACGGTCAGGCCGTCCTTGGCGAGGGCGTGCGCGATCGCGTTGGACGGCTGCGACTGCAGCGAGTTGTCCGGGCCGGCCACGTTGCCGTGGGCGCCGATCTCGGCGATCCAGGTCAGGCCCAGCTCCTCGGCCTTGGCCTTGCTCATCACGACGACGGCGGCGGCGCCGTCGGAGATCTGCGAGGCGGAGCCGGCGGTGATGGTGCCGTCCTTGGTGAAGGCCGGGCGCAGCTTGCCGAGGGTCTCGACGGTGGTCTCGCCGCGGATGCCCTCGTCCTGGCTGAAGAGGACGGGCTCGCCCTTGCGCTGCGGGATCTCGACCGGGACGATCTCGGCGTCGAAGAGGCCGTTCTTCTGGGCGGCGGCGGCGCGCTGGTGCGAGGCCGCGGCGATGGCGTCCTGGACGTCGCGGGCGATGCCGAGGCGGGTGTTGTGGTTCTCGGTGGACTCGCCCATCGGGATGTTCTCGTACGCGTCGGTGAGGCCGTCGTAGGCCATGGCGTCGAGCATCTCGATCGCGCCGTACTTGAAGCCCTCGCGGGACTTCGGCAGCAGGTGCGGGGCGTTGGTCATGGACTCCTGGCCGCCGGCGACGACGACGTCGAACTCGCCGGCGCGGATCAGCTGGTCGGCCAGGGCGATGGCGTCGAGGCCGGAGAGGCAGACCTTGTTGATGGTCAGCGCCGGGACGTTCATCGGGATGCCGGCCTTGACGGCGGCCTGGCGGGCCGGGATCTGGCCGGCGCCGGCCTGCAGCACCTGGCCCATGATCACGTACTGGACCTGGTCGCCGGTGATGCCCGCGCGCTCCAGGGCGGCCTTGATGGCGATGCCGCCGAGGTCGGCGCCGGAGAAGCCCTTCAGCGAGCCGAGGAGTCGGCCCATTGGAGTGCGTGCACCTGCGACGATCACAGAAGTAGTCATGAGACGGGCCCCTTCGCGCGTCGGCCATGAGGGTGTGGGGATGCGGCTCAATGTACTGACCCGTAACCCGTGCGTCACCGGCGCCGGGGTGTGATCAGTGGCACTGTCACCCTCCAGTCAACACCGTGTCACGGTGGTCCGGGTGACATTCGCCGGCGGCCCGGCGGGGGCCGTCCCGGGGCGAGACTGTGAGCAGGCTCGCACCGCGGGCGGTGGCCAAGGCTCCGCCGCATGCGCTGCACTGGTGCCCACCCTCGTCGACTCCCACCATGGAGGTCTCCGCCGTGCTGACCCGCATCGACCACATCGGCATCGCCTGCTTCGACCTCGACAGGACGGTCGAGTTCTACCGCGCGACGTACGGCTTCGAGGTGTTCCACAGCGAGGTCAACGAGGAGCAGGGCGTCCGCGAGGCCATGCTCAAGATCAACGACACCGGTGACGGCGGCGCGTCCTACCTGCAGCTGCTGGAGCCGACCCGCGAGGACTCCACGGTCGCCAAGTGGCTGGCCAAGAACGGCGAGGGCGTGCACCACATCGCCTTCGGCACCGCCGACGTGGACGGCGACGCCGCGGACATCCGCGCCAAGGGCGTGCGGGTGCTGTACGACGAGCCGCGGATCGGCTCGATGGGCTCGCGGATCACCTTCCTGCACCCGAAGGACTGCGGCGGCGTGCTGACCGAACTGGTGACCTCGGCCGGCACGGAGCACTGAGCCGCAGCGGCGCCGGCCGGGACGGTGCCGCACGGAAACGGAGGGGGTCGTACCGCAACGGCCCCCTTCCCGACCCGTCGGTAACCTCGGAAAACCTCCACTCGGCCATTCCGCTGCAAGCCGGGCACACTACAATGCCCAGGTGCGCCAGTACGCCGGAGGACCGGCGGGGGCACGGCCGAAGGCGGTCACGGACGGGGAGACCCGGTCGGGCCCGCCGCAGGGGAGTCCATTGAGCGGGCACGGCTGAACAGTCGCTGGTCGGATCTGTCACCATTCTCCACTAGGCAAGAGTTCGCCCAGGAGTCCACCCGGACGAGGGAACGCGGCACCGCCGCGCGCCGCCGCCCGCGGACTCCGACCGTGGCAGGCGCTGCGGCTGCAAGGACCAGCCGGTCCGGCCCCGGGCAGGGATGGGGCGTCGGTACGGCCGGGTCGAGGACGCGACCAGGAGATGGATGGGACCGCGGAGTGCGGGGCAACGACCGCTACGAGGTTGAGGATCACCTCTCCCAGTTCGAGGCCGAGATGGAACGGACTCGCAAGGAGCGGGACAAGACCGTCCAGCATGCCGAGGACCTCGCCTACCAGGTGGAGGTGCTCCGGGCCAAGCTGCACGAGGCCCGACGGCAGCTGGCTCAGCCGCGCGCCTTCGATTCCGTCTCCGGCCAGGCCGAGCAGCTGCTCCGCACCGCCGAGATGCAGGCCGAGCAGCTCCGCGCCGACGCCGAGCGCCAGCTGCGCGAGTCCCAGGCGGCCACCCAGCGCCTGATGGCCGAGGCCGCCGAGCGCACCGCCCGGCTGGAGGCCGAGTTCGCCACCCGGCGCCACCAGCTGGAGGAGGAGCTCAACGAGTTCCGCCGCTCCGCCGAGCGCCACGTCAAGGAGAACGTCTCCTGGGCGGAGCAGACCCGGGCCGGCACCGAGCAGGAGGCCCAGCGCCTGCTGCAGGAGGCCCGCATCGAGGCCGAGCGGATGATGGCCTCCGCCCGCGCCGAGGCCACCGCGCTCGCCGACCAGGCCCGCGCCCAGACCGCCGCCGACGTCGACGCCGCCCGCGGCGAGGCCCAGGCCGCAGCCGAGGCCGCCCTGCACCGCGCCCAGACCGACGCCGAGCGCCTGCTGCGCGCCGCCTCCGAGCACGCCCAGCAGGCCAGCGCCCAGGCCGAGGAGCTCCGCGGCAGCGCCGCCAACGAGGCGCAGCAGCAGCTCGCCCAGGCACACGCCGCCGCCGAGCGCCGGCTCGCCGCCGCGCAGGCCGAGATCGGCGAGCTCAAGCGGCAGGCCCTGGAGGACCAGGAGCGCGCCGAGGCCGCGCTCGCCCGCGCCCAGGCCGAGATAGAACGGCTCCGCGCCGAGGCCCTCGCCGAGGCCGAGCGGGCCCGCCAGGAGGCCGCCGACCAGCTCAACGCCGCCCGGGACGCCGCCGAGCGGCTGCAGGCCGAGGCCGCGGCCGCCGCCGAGCAGCGGGTCGCCGACGGCGAGGCCGCCAGCGAGCAGCGCTCGCTCACCGCCAAGGCCGAGATCGCCAAGATGGTGGCCGCCGCCACCAAGGAGGCCGAGATCATCAAGGCCTCCGCGGCGACCGCGCAGGCCGAGGCCGACGCCGCCAAGGCCGCCGCCGCCGAGGAGAGCGAGCGGCTGCGCGCCACCGCCGAGTCCGTGGTCTCCCAGCTGAAGGCCGAGGCCGAGGCGGAGCTCGCCGACCTGCGGGCCGAGGTCGAGGGCGAGGTCGCCGCGCTGCGGTCCGAGGCCGAGGCCACCGCCCAGGCGCTGCGCGCCGAGGCCGAGGAGCGCGGCCGCGCCGACGGTGCGAAGGACGCCGCCGTCCACCTCGCCAAGGCCGCACGCCGGGCCGAGGAGGTGCTCGCCCGGGCCACCCGGGACGCCGACACCACCCGCGAGGAGGCCGCGACCGAGGCCGACCGGCTGCGCGCCGAGGCCGCCGCCGAGGCCGACCGGCTGCGCGAGCAGGCGATGGCCGCCGTCGAGGAGGCGCAGAACGCCGCGCTCGACGACGCCGCCTCGATCCGCGAGCAGATGGAGCGGATGCACGAGGAGGCCGCCCGGCTGCGCGCCGAGGCGGAGGAGCTGCGCGCCCAGGCCGCCGCCGAGGCCGACCGGGTCCGCGGCGACGCCCGCCGCCAGGCCGTCGTGCAGATCGAGGAGTCCGCCAAGAGCGCCGAGGAGCTGCTCACCCGCGCCAAGAAGGACGCGGACGAGCTGCGCGCCGGCGCCGCCGCCGAGACCGAGCGGCTGCGCGCCGAGGCGAAGGACCAGGCGCTCGCCACCCAGGGCCGCGCCGAGCAGACCCTCGCCCGGGCCCGCACCGAGGCCGAGAAGCTCCTCGACGCCGCCGACCGGGAGGCCAAGGAGTCGCTGGCCACCGCCCGCGCCACCGCCGCCGACACCCGCACCGCCGCCGAACGCGAGACCGCCGACCTGCGCCGCGCCGCGGCCGAGGACGTGCAGCGGATGCGCGCCGACGCCGAGGAGGCCGCCGAGGCCCGCCGCGACGGCGCCGAGGATGCCGCCGAGGGGGTCCGCCGCGAGGCCGCCGCCGCGG
>NZ_BAAALD010000156.1:0-10412 GCF_039528095.1 Kitasatospora arboriphila | reverse complement strand
GCCTGCACGGAAGTAGAAGCAGGCGCCTTCGGGGAAGTCCAGGTCGTAGGAGCCCAGGTACTCCCAGCCGGTGTAGCCGCCGGTGTAGTTGTGGGTGTGCTTGGCGTCGCTGGTGGAGGCCAGGCCCTTGGTCGGCGTGGTCCATTCCACCTCGACGCCCTTGCCGTCCTTGCACAGGTCCATGAAGCGGAAGACGTCGCCGTACTGAGACCAGCCGACCACACCACAACCGCCGGCGTCGGACGACGTGGCGTGCTCGTTGATCACGAAATCCGCGGCAGACGCAGTGTTGGTCGCACTGAGCGTCAGTGCCACGGCGGCCGCAGCGGTCACGGCCATACGCTTGAACGTGAACATGGATCTCCCCGGGGCGCGAAGGATCGTCGCGATACGACGAATTGGGGCTTCGCGATCATGTGGCCAGGACTATGCCGAAGCTTTGATCATCAAGCAACCCGTTGACCTGCGGCAGCTCGAGAAGTCGAGGCGAGCCACCTGCCGGTTCGTCACATCCGAAACAGCCCGTCGCGCACGAAGCCCGAGCTCACGGTGGGTCTACCGACGGCCACCTCCCGGCCCGGCGAGCTCCGCCCGCCCGAACGCCCCACACTCCCTCCTCCGAACCGACACCGAAAACACTGACTGACCGGCGACCCGAACACCCGCCCACGCTGCGCTCCCGCCGAACGACGCGTCCCTTCCCCCGGATGCATCACCGCCGCCCGGCCAGACGGCGCACGGATGCCGTAGCGGACTCGGCGAGCAGGTGCTGTTCGATCTTGGGTTCTGGCTCAACTTCTGTGGAGCTGCGCCGTTCATGCCCGACATCGCGTTGGGGCAGGTCTCTGACCAGCTGCTTTCTACTGGCCAGGATTTCAGCGCTGTTGACCTCGGGCCAACACCACAGAAGTTGGGCCAGAACCCGATCTTGCGGGCATGTTCGAGGTCTCCGGCGGTGTAGGCCCGGCGCAGCGCCTTGCCCTGCCGGGCCTCGAAGATGTCGGGCAGGTGGGCCGGTCCGGGGGTGCCCGGGCACAACTGCTGGTCGGGTGCGGTGGTGAACAGTCCGCGGCGGCCAGCCCGGGGGCGGGGCGGCGGGGGGTGGCAGTGGTCGTCATCGGTGGTGTCTTCTTCGACAGGTCGGCCCGGCCCGTTGAGGTGCGGGCCGAACCGGGTGGTGGTGGGCGATGCGGTGCTCGGGGTGACGGGCCAGTGGGGGGTGCGGCCCCCGTGCGAGAAGGGTTGGGTGCGTCAGAGAGTGCCGGTGGCGTGGGCGTCGGCTTCCTGGTCGACGTCGTCGGCCGGGTCGGGCCCGGCGTCCGGGTCGTGCTCGGAGTCCGGGCCGCCGGTTCCCGGGCTGGTGGGGCAGAGTTCGGCGATGGCCAGGTCCCGGCCGAGGGTGTCCCACGGGTCGCCGTCCTCGTCGGCGGGCTGCGGCTCGCCGGCGGCGGGGCTGTCGAGGAGCGCGACCAGATCGGTAATGCTGTGGACCTCGACCGGCGTGGCGTCCGCACTGGTGACCAGCAGGTAGCTGCGGCTGCTGTACCCGTCGCGGTCGGCGGGTCGGGGAACGGCCAGCAGGTGCGCGCCGAACGAGAGTTCGCACCGGGCGCTGCCGTCCGGCTGCCCCATCCAGTTGGCGGCCTTGGTCAGGCTGCCCTGGCCATAGTCGAGCCGCCCCGCACCCGCGGCCGCGCGGTGCGCCGCGTCGCTGCGCAGGTCGGCGGCCAGCTGCCCGGGCGTGGGCGCCGGAACCGGCTCGCGGACGGCGCCGCGGTGCTCGGCGCCCAGGCGGCGGCGCAGCGGGGCGAGGGCCTTGTAGGCGTGGTGGTCGGTGAGGACGGCGGCGAGGGCGCCGGTGGCGAGGGCGAGGGTGAGGCGGGTTTCGGCCGGGCGGTGGTGGAGGGCGCGGTAGGTGGTGAGGCCGGTGGCGGCCGCGGCGGTGACGGTGGCGGCGGACTCGGCGGTGTCCAGGGCGGTGCGGGCCAGGTGGGTGCGCAGGGTGTCGGCCATTGTGGGTGCCTCCAGGAGGTCGGGTGTCGGCCGGGCGGCCGCGCCGCGCACCACGGCGCCCCGCCGCCGCGCCTGGCAGGCACGGGGGCGGGGCGCGGTGGTGGGCAGCGTCAGTGTCCGGTTCGGTGGTGGCGGATCTCGTCGAAGCCCTCGTGGGGAAGGAGTTCGCGGGCGGAGCGGGCCATGCGGTGCTGCCCGCGCAGGACGTCCTCCGGTACCCGCTGGTGGTCGGGCCTGCTCGAGTTCCGTGCCAGGCAGAGATTCAGCGGCGCGTCCATCAGGACTGCGACCGCGCGGCGTCCGTGGGCGTGGGCGAGGTCGACCAGTTGGAGCCAGGTGGTGGCTCTCGCAGCTCACGTTGTCGATGAACGTCGTCAGTCCCCGGCGCAGCCGCATGGTCAGGATCTGGTGCTGGAGGAGGAGAGCGTCCGCCGTCGCGGTCTGGTCGCCGGGCTCGGAGACGACGGCGCGCAGCTGGTCGAGGCTGACGATCTGGTGCGGTGCCACGGTGAGCAGCATCGAGGACTTGCCCGAGCCGCTGGCGCCGATCATGACGACGACGTCGCCGAAGGTCGGTGCGAGACCGCGTACTCGGCAAGCCCGGGTATACCTTGGCTGGCCCTGACAAGCCGGAGCCCCGTCCACAGGATGACGTCGCACCGGCAGCCGACTGCCACCGAGGCGTCCCGCGCGTGCTCGACCTGGCGCCGCTCGCCGCGGGGTGAACGGGGATTAAGCTCGCCCCGTAAGTACCCGCTCCTCGGCGTCGGCCAGCCAGAAGTAGACCGGCGGCAGAGCAAGTTCGATCACCGTCAGCACCACCTGGAACCAGTGCGGCCAGCCATGCCGGGCGAGCGACAGCAGCCGGCCCGCCCCGCCCAGCAGGAGCACCCCAGCCAGCCAGCGCACGGCCGTCGCCGGGATCGGCCGCTGCCGGGCGACCCACAGCCAGGCCAGTCCGTACCCGGCGAAGATCGCACCGAAGAAGCGCCCCAGGCTGTCGATCGTCGTCCCGGCGGCGCCCGCCCCGGGGATGGAGGCGTTGCCGAGCAGCACGTGTCCGAGCCCGATCGCCACGCACGAGATCCCCATCATCAGCACGAGCACCCGCAGCGTCCTGGCCATGGCCCCTCCCGAGTCCCGCCCCCAGTTAGTTGACACGCGTCTACTAGAGTAGGGCGCACTGGTAGACGCGTGTCAAGTAACCTTCACCCGTGCCTCCCCGCCAACGGCTCAGCCCCGCCGACCGCCGCGCGCAGCTGCTCACCGTCGCCGCGCAGCTCTTCGCCGCCCACCCGTACGACGAGGTGCAGATGGAGGAGGTCGCCGAGCGGGCCGGCGTCTCCCGCGCGCTGCTCTACCGTCACTTCGCCGGCAAGCACGAGCTCTTCGCGGCGGTCTACCAGAAGGCGGCCGACCAGCTGCTCGCCGAGACCCGGTTCGATCCCGCGGACACCCTCGTCGAGCAGCTCGGCCAGGGCCTGGATGCCCACCTGGACTACTTCGTCGCTAACCGCAACGCCGTGCTCGCCGCCAACCGGGTGCTGGCCGGCGACCCGGTGATCCAGACGATCATGACCAACGAGCTCGACGCCCTCCGCGCCCGGCTGCTGGGCGTGCTCCCCCTCGCCGACGACAGCGCCCGCGAGGCGCTCTCCGGCGTCCTGAAGAGCTGGCTGGTCTTCGTCCAGGTGCTGTGCGTGGACTGGCTCACGCAGCAGACCTGCAGTAGGGCCGAGCTGCGCGACGTGTGCATCGGCGCCGTGCTGGGCGCCGTCCGTCCACTGCTCGCCACCGACCCCGCACCCGACTGGCCGCGGTAGCGCCTGGGCATCCGGGCCAGCCCGAACTCAGCAACTTCGAATAGCCCTGCGGGCCGACGGCCCCGACCCGCGACTGCTCTTCCACACCACCACGAGCAAGATCACCGCCGACGTGCTCCCGGACTTCCTCTGCACCCACGTCGCCGGGCTGCCCGACGGCAAGGACGCCCTCACGGCCGGCTTGCCCGAAAGCCCGCCCAGACTCCGCACGATCGTGCTGGACAACGCATCCGCGCACGTCAGCCAAGTGGTCAAAGCAGCCGGGCCGCAGTTGGAGGGCTACGGGATCACTCTCTACTACCTGCCTCCCTGCAGCCCGGAACTCAACCGGATCGAACGCGTATGGAGATCGCGAAGTACGAGGACATCCCCATCCGCGCCTATTTCTGGATCCAAGAACTCCAGGTCACCGTCGACGAGGCCCTCGCCCACCGGGACACCCGATTCCGAACAACAGCAGCCGACTTGCACAAGACCGCTTAGGATGCCGTCGACTCGCTGGGGTGCTGGCTTCCTGCCACCGGTCCCGGTCTCGCGGTAGGAAGTGGGCGGGCAGGATGCCGGCTGTCGTTGTGGATCAGGGCCGCGCGCCCATACCCGCAGTGGGCCCGAACTGGTGCTCTGGGTATACCTTCTGGGCTGGTTCCGTCAAGAGCGGTACCCTGCCGTGGATGGCCTGTGCCGTCGTCGATGCGGGGGGCGCACATGTCGAACACCGTTTTCCTGATCCTCTCCATCAGCCCGCTCGCCCTGATCCTGGTGATCATCGCCGCGCAACGGGCGAACGCGGTCGACGATGCCTACACCGGGGAGGTCACCGAGCGGTGGGTGAGCAGTTCGACCGGTACCTACGGCACGACAACCCGCTGCATGATGCGGATCCGCACCGACCAGGGGCGTGAGCTCGCCGTACAGGTAGACGGCCGGACATACCAGGCACTGGACATCGGCGACCGGGTCGTCAAGGCCCCGGGCACGCGCTGGCCAGTGCGATCGGAGTAACGGCGTCCTCAAGCGGCGCCGCCCGCCCACTCGGTCCTGGATTTCACGGATACAGGGCCCATAGCCGTACATCGCCGCCTGGCGCCGGCAATGGCGGCTGGGCCGATCCACAGGACTCGGGTCCACTGCTGGTCTCAGTACAGCCAGCAGAACCCGTCGACCCAGCGGTTGCCGTCGTCGGTCGACGGCGGGTCGGGCAGCCCTCCGCGCGCGAACTCGGTGATGCCGGGGATCACCATGTGCGGCACCGCCGGATCGGTCAGCACAACGTCACCGTCCCCGTGGTACATCGCCGCCAGGCAGACTCCCGGGAGGCTGAAGTGTCTCCTCAACGTCGGACATGACCGTCCCGACGGCGCGCAGCCCGTTGATCGGAGTCCACTCGTGCTCCAGGATCGAGTAGGTGATCGAGTCGCGCCACGCACCATGGCTGAAGACGTGGTCGCGGATGCGGCCGTCCTCGGTCATACCGGCCCGGAGGAGCGTTCGCGCGGATGCCTCGTTGAGCGGTGAGCGGGCGGCCCAGATGCGGTGCAGGCCGAGGGCGTTGACGCCGAGCCCGCAGAGGAGGTGCACGGTCTCGGTGCCGAGGCCCTTGCCCCACTCCGCCTGGTGGAGGGCGAAGCCGATGGCAACGGCCTGTTGGGGTTCGGTGGCCAGGCGGGCGTACCCGATCAGCCGGTGCTCGCCGAGGTGGGTGACAGCGAGGCCTTACTCAGTTCTCGGGCTGTCCTTCGCCAAGTTCATCGAGCGGTCGACGATCGCCTGGACCTGGTCTCGGGTGCGGGGCTCGAAGCTGAGGTGCCGGGTGGCCTCGGGGTCGCCGCAGATGGCCAGGAATACGGCGGTGTCCTCGTGTTCGATCTCGCGCAGTGCCAGACGGGGGCCGGTCGGGAGGACTGGGGTCATGGCCGCGGAGCCTATCTGCGCGGTCACCGGATGAGGACCGAAATGGGGGTGGCCGTGAACGCATCGGAACCACCCCTCGTGCTGGCGCCGTCGTCGGATCCGGCTACAAGCACACAGCAGCCACCCGCAGCGCGTCGGCGCTCGGAACATGCCGGTAGGCCGTCACGAAGCAGGGGGCACAGATCCGCAGGTGGCGCCTTCCGGCAGGATGGGCAGGGGCCAGGCGGCATCCGGCGTCCAGGCGGGCCACGGCTCGGCGAACGGCCCCGCCCTGTCCTGCAGAAGGCCGAGTGCCCGTTCGCGGGCCCGCTCGACCATCCGGTGGTCGGCGTCCGTGACGAACCCGAGCCGGCGCCCCTGCTCGTACTCGTCCTGGTCCTTCCACCACCATCCGGACAGGTCCGGCTCGACCACCAGGTCCACGAGCAGATCCAGCGTGTCGATCCCGGCACCGCTCCGGACCACCGGCCGCTCGAAGTTCACATACAGGCGCAACGGCCGGGCCGTCACCGGGTCCTGGAAGTAATGAAGGGAGAAGCACTCCCCCGGCTCGAAGCGCGCCCGCACGACAGTGTGCTGCCAGGTCCAGGGGCCGAGCTCCCACGTACCGGCCGCAAGATCGTGCAGGCCGTTCTTGCGTGCGGTGTCGTCGCCGGTGCGCAGCGCGGTGGTCCAGGCGGTGGGGGCGAGTGAGCGGATGCCGGGCCAGTAGGCGAGGTGCAGCACGGTTCCGGTGTCGGTGATCGCCCGGTAGGGCTGGGCCGACCACACCTTGCCGTGATGGATGTCGCGGCGGACCACCGTAGCGCCGGGCGGAAACCGGGCACCCAGGCCAGGCCCTGCGGGAACAGTCATGGCCGTCTCCAGGTTCCGCACGCAGGTTCGTGCCAGGTGGTCCGAATAGTCATGCCGCCCTGGGAGACCCGTTCGCTCGACCAGGTCCGCCAGCACCCGTCGCCGCTGTCCGGTGCCGAAGTCGGCGGCCGCTCGGTGTAAACCGAAGCGACAGGAGCAGGCTCGGAGGGCGCGGCCATGCGGCGGCGACGGTGGCGGTGCCGCCTGATCGAGGGTGTCGTCATGCCGCAGGCTCTGCCCATCCCTGACACCGGTCGAACCCAACCATCACCCGAACGGTGGAGCCCAGGGTCGCCGCTCACCAATACCGGCCAGCCCTGTCGGCAACCGGCCTGGCACGCCATCAACACCCGCGGCTCACTGTACATATCCGCCCGCGGGCGACGACCCTGTACTGGTTCATGGCGATGCACTTGGACCTCAAGCGCGGGGACCGGTACGTACGGCCGTCGAAGGCGGGTTCGATCCAACCGTCGCGTGCTGGCCCCGGAGACCGTCGAGGGTGCTCCGAACACCTCGCGGCTCCGCCCGGTCGGCCGGAGGCGCGGGGCGGACGGGGTCAAAATCCTGACCGACGGCGAAGGAGTCGCCGCGCCGCTCGCCCGTTCACCGGCCGCCCCGCCGACTGGTGGGGCGGCCGCGGCGGCCGCGCCACCTTCCTCGGCAAGGACGAGGCCCCGCGACGTCCCGGCCCCCACCCCGAGCCGGCGACCATCGGCACCGACGCCAACGGCGCAGCGGTGATGGCGAACCTGCCGCTGCAGCGCCGGGTCGACGGCACGGGGCGGCTCGGCTCCCCCGGAACAGACGGCTTCTCGGGAACGGACGGCCTGTTGCCAGGCGCCGTGGTGGTACTGACTGCCCCTGTGCGGTGGCGACAACCCGCGCACTGGGCCGGACCGGGTGGCCGCCCACCGCGTACGACGAGAGCCTGCCGCAGCTCGCCGAGGCCCTGATCGGCCGGCTCTCCTGATCCAGGGCGGGACGGCTCTTGACCTGTCCAGCGGGCGCCGCTTCGTGGGCGTCCACCGCCTACGGCTGCGCGGGCGTCTGCCTGCGCGGCCGTGGGGCGGACCGTGGCGTCAGGACGTGGGCATGGCCAGGAGGAGGCCGCCTTCGAGGCGGTCCTGAATGTGTCGGCCGTGCGCGGCGCAGACGACGACGGTGCCGCCCTGCGTGTCCATCGCCAGGAAGGTCGCCGGTTCACCGCACGGGCTCCGGGTGCGGTCGTAGCCCCATCCCGCGCCGCACTCCTCGCACCACGAGCGACCGTTCTCGGTTCTCAGGGTCGGTCCGCAGCGCGGACATACTCCCCACCACGCCGTGCACGACCCGGGCCACTGGGCGGCCCGGACCCGGGCGAGCTTCTCCGCCGCCTCCCCGATCCGCCGTGCCGCCCGGGTGAGCGTCTCGCCCACATCGCCCGGCAGCGCTCCTCGCACGGCCCGCGGCAGGCCGGTCTGCTGCTTCAGTCGCTCCCGCACGGCGGCGACGTCCCGCGCCAATGCGTCGGCGCGGGCCTGAAGATCCCGCAACTCCGCAGGCGTCGGCTCACCATCGCCTGCGGCGGATTCGGCATCCGCAAACAAATCACTCACCCCCGACAACGCCGCCGTACACCAGCAGATCCCCGGCCCGATGCCCCACCTCCGGCGGTCACCGGCCGGGAACGCATCGTGATCAAACCATGACACCCGCGCCTCGACAAGAGACGAAGGTCACGCAGCCGAGCCAAACGATCACCGCCGGCAACGCGATCATGTCGTCCACGGCCGCGCACCCCGCCCCTGGCTCGCCGTCCGAGCCTACCGGCGCCCGCCTTGTGGACGCCGAACGATCGTCGGCGGCACCACCTGCCGAAACAGCTCACGAAAGAAACGGTATCCAGGCTGCCCGACCCTGTTGTCCACATCGCCGTTCCGGTCCAGCACTGCACTGTCCATGCCGTCGGTCGGCGGATCGCCTCCGCAGCCTGCCGGGGCCGCGAGGCCCCCCGGCAGGCGTCTTCCGGCTACGGCACGGCTTCGCAGAGGGCGGTGTCCAGCAGGGTGTACATCTGGGCGATGGGCGCATTGGTCGCAAGGTGGGCGTTGGTCACCACAAAGACGTGGCGGCCGTCCGTGGTGACCAGGGTCTCGCTGCAGTAGCCGTTCACGATGCCGTCGTGGCCCCAGGCCGTGCCGCCGCACGGCAGGGTGCGGGCAGTGACTCCGAGACCGTAGGAGAGACCACCGCCGACGCCTCGCCGCCGCCGGCCCCCAGGGCCGGTGCCCGCCGCCCGCAGGTGCCGAGGCGACGCTAACGCCGACGGCGCACTCCCGGGCAACACCAGCTGGCGGCGCCTGCCTACCGTCGTCGCCACCGGCCGAGGAGCACAGCGGCGCGGGCGGCCCCCCGGGGGGCACCGGGCACGGGAGGCGCCCCCGGGGTGTGGACACTCCGACAATGGATCTTGGTGGTCCGAGGAGGGTGTCCTGGTGGGACGTAGGTCTCCGTATCCGGAGGAGTTCAGGAACGACGCGGTGGCGCTGTATCGGGCGACCGCCGGTCGGCGCACGTACGCGGCGGCGGCGGCGGATGTCGGGGTGACCGGCGAGACGCTGCGGTCCTGGGTGCGCCAGGCCGGCGAGCAGGCGGGCCGGTCCCGTGCCGGCGAGGCCGTCGAGGACCGGGACGAGGAACTGACCCGGCTCCGGGCCGGGCTCGGCAGGCTTCGCAAGGCCGAGGCCGAGCGGCAGTCGGAGCGGGAGATCCTGCGGCGGGCGGCCCGGTATTTCGCGAAGGAGATGAGGACATGACCCGCCGCCGGGGCTTCGTCTCCGCCCACGGCGCCGACTTCGGCGTGCAGCGGACATGCCGCATGCTCGGGGCCTCACGCTCGGGCTACTACCGGCGGCTGGCCGGCGCCGAGGCTCGCGAGGCCCGCCGGGCGGCCGACGATGCTCTCGCGGAGATCCGCGATATCCACGCCGGCCACCGGGGAGCCTGCGGGGTCCGCCGCGTCCGCGCCGAGCTGCGCGGGTTCGGGCACACCGTCAACCGCAGGCGTGTCGAGCGGCTCATGCGCATCCACGGAATCGGGGGCCGGCACCTGCGCCGGCGCAAGCGCACCACGGTTCCGGACAAGCTCGCGCCGCCCGCCCCGGACCTGGTCCGACGCGACTTCATCGCCGCCGACCCGGACGAGAAGTGGTGCGGCGACATCACCTACGTGCAGGCCGGCGGCACGTGGCTCCACCTCGCCTGCGTGATCGACATCTGCTCGCGCCGGGTGCTCGGCCGGTCCATGGCCACGCACATGCGGACGGAGCTGGTCGTCGACGCCCTCACGATGGCGGTGGCGACCCGCGGCGGCCGCGTGGACGGAGTGATCTTCCATGCGGACAGGGGATCGCAATACACCTCAGCCGTGTTCGCCCAGGTCAGCGACGGCTTCGGCGTCCGACGGAGCATGGGCCGCGTCGGGTCGAGTTACGACAATGCCCTCGCCGAGAGCTTCTGGCAGGGCCTGAAGAGAGAAGCGATGCAGGAGGCGTTCGCGACCGTGCGGCAAGCCGGGCCGGAGATCTTCCAGTGGCTCACCTACGACAACGCCCGCAGGCGCCACAGCTCCCTCGGCCACCTCTCACCCGTCGAGTTCGAACAGCAGCAAGCAGAACATGGACTCACACTCGCGGCATGAACCCCCGTGTCCACACTCCGGGGGACGCCTCACGCGGAACATGACCTCAAAACCGGGGACGAAACGCCCGGTGACTGGGCGTTTCACCCATGAAAGCGCTGGTTGATGCGGGTTTTAGAGCCGTCCGG
>NZ_BAAALD010000155.1:8193-10694 GCF_039528095.1 Kitasatospora arboriphila | reverse complement strand
CTTCCGGGGCCGAAGCCCCTGATCAGGAGTGTCCGTCAAAGCGGATCAAGCCCAGACCTTCTCGATCGCTGCGTAGCCCGGGTCTTCGGTTCGCAGGGCTTCGAGAGGCAGGACACTCCGTAGAAGGCTCTGGGTCCTCCCGCTCCACCGGCCACGGCCACAAGCCACGCCCCCGGGCCGGCGATAACGATCGGCACCAGCTCTTCACCGCGATACAGCGGGACACTTCACCGCGCACCCGGCTCCACCGTTCACCATCCCTGACCACGGACACCCGTGACCAGGGAAAAGAACCCCGGCCACCCCGGTGAACAGTCATGCCGAGCCACTGAAAACCAAACGCCGATCATCACGGCCCGACAAAAACCAGGGCGGGGCGGTATCAGAAACCCAGCTCCAGCACATTCCGCCACAGCCCATACCCTCACCCGGATGCCTGTTAAACCACCAGGGCTCCCCGGCAGAAGAGTTGAGACGTCAGATACCTAATGGGGGGCGAAGCCGGCGGATCGCTACACGTCTCCCGGTCCGACGAGACCTCGCTGTAGACCGCGGCCTCCGGCTTCACCTCGGCGGTGATCAGCTGACGTCCAGGGAGTCATATGACATCCCCGGGCCTTGAGCCCTCCAGAGAGAGTTGGCCCCGGGCGTCGGCCGACCGCCGCTGAGGAGCGCAACCGTGGGGGCGCTGGTGTCGGGGTCACTCCTGTCAGATACCCGAGGCCCTGACCTCCAGAGTGAGATCGGTGGGCCCCGGTGTCCGGCGTCCTCACGGCCGCTGTCGAGCGGGTGATCGAATGTCCGTGGTCCGAGCCCTCCGCAGGGTGCACCTCTCACCTCACCGGGACGCCTCCGAGCTCCTGCACAGACTGAGGCCCCTGCGGTCAGCTGGGGTCACGAACGACTAATCGGATGTCGGGCCCAGAGCCCTTCCATTAGGGAGTCGCGTGCCTCCGCGCAGGTCTTTGACCAGTGGATATGCACATCGGACGGAAGAACGGGAGGATGCCCGTGAAGGTGTTCTGCGGGGTCGACTGGGCCAGCGACCACCACGACGTCGCCGTGGTCGACGGCGATGGCAAGCTCCTCGGCCGGGCACGGATCGGCGACGACGCGGCCGGCCTGCAGCAGCTGCTCGACCTCCTGGCCGAGCACGGCGACAGCCCCGACGAGCGGATACCGGTGGCGATCGAGACCTCCCGCGGCCTGCTCGTCGCCTGCCTGCGCGCAACCGGCCGTCCCATCTACGCGGTCAACCCGATGGCCGCCGCCCGCTACCGCGAGCGGCACAGCGTCTCACGCAAGAAGTCCGACCACCTCGACGCGATGGTGCTGGCGAACATCCTGCGCACCGACGCCGACGCCCACCGCCCGCTGCCGGCCGACAGCGAGCTCGCCCAGGCCGTCGCCGTCCTCGCCCGCGCCCAACAGGACGCGGTCTGGGACCGCACCCAGGCCGGCAACAAGCTCCGCTCCCACCTGCGCGAATACTTCCCCGGCTACCTCGCCGCCGTCCAACCGACCACCGGCGGCCTCAACGCACCGCTGGCCCGCACCCTCCTGGCCGCCGCACCCACCCCCAGCCAGGCCGCCCGCCTGACCCGCACCCAGCTGAGGGCCGTGCTCAAGCATGCCGGCCGCCAGCGCGGCATCGAGGCCGAGGCCGAGCGCCTGCACGCCGCTCTGCGCGTTCCGCAGATGCGCCAGCTCCCGCTCGTCGAGCAGGCGATGGGCCGCCAGACCCTGGCCCTGCTCGGCAAGTTCGAGGCCTCCTGCGCTGCTGCGGACGACCTCGCCGAGGCCTCAGTTGAGCTGTTCGAGCAGCACCCCGACGCGGCGGTCATCACCAGCTTCCCCGGCCTCGGCGCGCTCAGCGGCGCCCGGGTCCTCGCCGAGATCGGCGACGACCGCACCCGCTTCGCCGACGCCAAGGCACTCAAGGCCTACGCCGGATCGGCGCCCGTCACCCGCGCCTCCGGCAAGAGCCACGCGGTCATGGTCCGACGGGTCAAGAACCAGCGACTCGCCGCCGTCGGCTACGTCTGGGCCTTCGCCTCCCTGAACGCCTCACCCGGCGCCCGGGCCCACTACGACCGCCGGCGCAAGGCCGGCGACCGCCACAGCTCCGCCCAGCGCAACCTCTACAACCGCTTCCTCGGCTGCCTCCACCACTGCCTGGCCACTGGCACTCTCTACAGCGAGAGCACCGCCTTCCCTGCCCCTCCCAAGCTCGAACTGGCCATCGCGGCTTGACTCCCTAATGCCATCGGATGTCTCACTCAACTGCCTGGGAGCCCTGTCCGTTCTTCCCCCGTCCACGATGCCCAGCCGTCACCCGATCGGTGGCCACTCTGAAAACGCTCAGTCATCGAGCCGCACCGCGCCTGGCGGTGCCGCCGACGGCGCAGGAGTGGTTGCCGATCCCGTCGCGGGCGCCTCGCCGGCCGCCCGCCCTTCGACCCCTCGCAGGCGGGGGGAACGCGAAACCGGGCCCCCCCCCC
>NZ_BAAALD010000155.1:0-8183 GCF_039528095.1 Kitasatospora arboriphila | reverse complement strand
GGCCAGCAACGGCTGGCGGCCGGTCGAACGATGATCGCGCAAGGCGCGATCGGAGCCGGATAGAAATATTACGCGCCGTCAGGCCTTGACGTGCATCCATTCCGGCGAAGCGATGCCCGAAAATTCATTCCATTCAAGGCAATAGGATCGGGAAATGGGGCCGAAACTGCTCCAGACGGTTCGGAGTTCGAACCCTCTATCCCAGGCGTCGAGCAGCGCTTCCAAGAATCCGGTGGCCGCTGCCGCGCGGTCCTGCTCGCTTCCAGTAGCAAGCATGTTCTCGATGACGGCGAGCACCTGCTCGCACTGCAATGTTGTCAGCTCGTGCGCGTGGCTCGCGAAGGAATCCCCGAGACTCGACGCCAGGAGCGTTCCTGGCAGAGTTTCGTCCACGGATAGCAGGTCACTGATCGCAAGTATCTGTCGACACCAGTCGGGCGTCGCCATTTTATCCTCCCAGAGCATCGAGCAGATCGCGGAGTACGTTCTCCGCAGCCGCACGGTCGCCGGCACTTGCGGTTGGATTATTTGTAAGCCACTTTTGCAGGAAGGCTACGGCGTCCGTAGCCTTCTGAGTGTGCCATACCCCGCCGACCGCTTGCCCGGTGAGCTTCTCATAGCGCACCGCCGCGGCGGTGCTACCGCTGCCGATCTTGGCATTCGCACGGTACAGCTTGTCCAGCATACTGGTCAGGGCGGAGTCCTGCGTGTAAGGCTTTGCCATCTCCTGGCGGAGGACGGTGAGATACTTCTCGAATATTGCCCTGTTGGCGGCGATCCTGGTCATTGCCGGAGCGCCCTCCAGCAGGGTGATGCCAAGGCGCTTCGCCAGGGGCTTAAGCAGCGCCCGGAGCCCGGAGCCCATTCCATTCTCCAACATGAGAAGGGTCACCGGGGTACTTTCAAGCTGCTTCAGCAGGTCCGGCCCACAGGCTCCGCGGTTCTCGTATCCCCCGAACGGCCTGTTGTCCTTATAGTTACAGAACGTGTTAAGGAGAATGGCGGAGGCGTTTGGGTTGTTCTCCAGGGAATCCCAGGATATTCCTCCCGCCCAGTCTCCGAGCCATTCATCGAAGCGCGAGGAAAGAGACTCGCAGCTGGTTCCCAAGGCCTTGGGAAGGGCGACGCCATTCAGCAGGCAGGTTCCGCCGATGTTCAGCAGGACCGAGCCGTTGTCGTACTTTTCCAGGGCATGGACCGTGGTGTCTTCGCCCACCGGTACGGGTGTCTGTCCGGCCTCGTTCTCGGCGGTGCGGCGTGCCTGGTCCTCCTGCCTCTGCTTCTCGGCGGCGATCCCGGAAGCCTCCTGCGCGGCCTGGGCGGCCTGGGCGGCGTCCTTTCCTGCTGCGATGGCAGAAGCCCGGGCATCGTCAGCCGAGGCATAGGCCAGGTCCGCGTACGTACGGGCCTGCACAGCGGATGCCTTGGCCCGGTGCGCCGAAGTTGCTGCCGACGATGCCGCGCTGTCGGCCGAGGCGGCGGCGCTCTTGGCCTGGGCGGCCGAGTCGGCAGCACTCTTGGCTGACTGGTCGGCCTGGTGTGCCGAATCGGCGGCCTGGGCGGCGTAGGTCTGAGCCTGGTTGGCCGAGTCGGCGGCCTGGGCGGCGTAGCCGGTGGCTTCAGTTGCTGCGCCGCGTGCGGTGGCTGCGGCTTCGGCCGCCTTGGCTGCGTCCTTCGTGGCGTTGGCGGCGGCCGTTTGGCCCTCTGCGATCAGGCGGCGGACCTCGGCGACGTGGACGGCGTCGTCGTAGTCCCGTTGGGCCATGGCGTAGCGGGTGACCGTGACGAATTCGTGCAGGGTGGGGGCGGGGCCTGCGAGGGCTACCTGGGCTGCGGCCTGGACGTGCGGTCCGCCGCTGCCGGCTGCCTTGAGTGCTTCGACCTGGTCATCCTCTGCTTGGGCGGTGAATTGGCCGGTGTCGAGGAAGGCGCGCAGGGCTTGGGCGGTGTTAGCGTCCAGGGCGGCGGATCCGGCCTGTTGGACGGCCCTGCCTCCCTTGTTGATGATGCTGAGGACTTGAACGCGGTAGTCGTCGGCCTGGGCGGTGTGCTGGCCCGTCTCGAGGAAGGCGGCCCAGTCGTCGGGGGTCTTGGTCAGTGCCGTGCGGGCTGCCGCCTTGAGGTCGGCGGAGCCGTTGTCGGCCATGTGGGCGATCTTGAGGTAGTCGTCCTGGGCGGCCGCGGTCTTACGGCTGGTGGTGAGCCATTGCTGTATGTCTGCGTCGGTGCCGGACAGGGCGGCTTCGGCGGCGCGTGCCGTCCAGGGCGAGCCGGTGGCCATCAGGTGCAGGGCGGCCTTGCGGCCCTTGGTGACGGCTGCCGCATGGTCGGTACCGGCGGTGGTTGCCTCGGTGAGGAGTTGTCTGGTCTCCGCGTCCTGGCGGGCTCCTTCGGTGCGCTCCCAGGCGGCAGTGGCCTGCTGCTCGGTGTATTCCTTCTTGAGTTCCTCGGCGGCCTGGATGGCGAGATCGCGGTCGGCGTTCAGGGCGGCGGTCTCCGCTTCGCGGGCGCTCTGTTCGACCTGGGATGCCTGGTTCGCCGCTTCGGTTGCCTTCTGGGCGGCGGCGAGTGCCGCGGTGGCGTGCTGGGTGGCCAGGTCGGCCCAGTTGCCTGCCTGGCCAGCAGCAGCGGCAGCATCCTCGGCGGCCTTGGCTGCGGCGCTGGCGTGTGTGGCGGCGTCGGTGGCGGCGGCCTTGGCCTGGTTGGCTGCGGTCAGCGCCTTAACGGCCATGGCCTCGGCCGTGGCAGCGGCCCGGTTCGCGGTGGCCGCAAGACGGCGGGCCCGGTCTGCCGCCGCGTTCGCCCGCTGGGCCTCCTCAGCGGCCACGCCGCTCTGTGCGCCGGCGGCGGCCGCGGCCTGCGCAGCGTCTGCCGCGTAGGTGCTGGCCGAGGCCGCGGAGCGAGCGGCGTTGATGGCCTCGTTCAGGGAATTGGCGGCCGCCAGCACCGCGTTCGCGGCGCTGGTGGCATTGGCTGCGGCGTCGCGGGCCTTGACGGCAGCGTCCTTGGCCGCGGCGGCCTGGTTCTTGTCCCTGGCCGCGCCGGAGGCGGCCTGGTAGGCGCGAGCTGCCGCGTCTCCGGCTGCGGCCGCTGCGGCGGCAGGGCGCGCCGCGGCCCTCGGGGCGGCGCTGGCGGCAGTGCGAGCGGCGCTGTTGGCGGCGTTGGCGGCGCTGATCGCCGTGCGCACGGCGTCCGCGGCCACCTGCGCCGCGTCAGCCGCGCGGCCGGCTGCGGCGGACGCCTGGGCAGCCGAGCCCTGGGCTGCGGCGGCCTCAGCAGCAGCCTTCTGGGCGGCTTCCTTGGCACGCTGCGCGGCCTGCACGGCCCGGGCAGAGGCATCCTTGGCCGCGTCGGTCTCCTTGACAGCCTCCGCGCTCTTCTGACGGGCTGTCTCGACCAACTGGCCGACCGTCATGAGTTCCTGGTCCTTGGCGCGGGCCGCGTACTGCCCCTCACTGAGGAACTCCTGCACCGCCTCCGGACCGGCGTCGAGTGCCGCGCTGGCGGCCTGCTGCATCTGCGGGCCGCCGGTGTGCAGCAGGCGCAGCGCCTGGACCTGGTTGTCCTCCGCCTGTGCCTTCTTCAGCTCGATGGTGAGAAAGCGGTTGAGTGCTTCGCCGGAGCCGTCGTTCAGAGCGCGTTCGCCGGCTTCCTTGACCGCGGTGCCGCCGCTGTTCATCGCTCGCAGGACGGCGACCTCCTGATCCTCCTTCCGGGGTGCGGCGATGCCGGACTGCAGGAAGGTGTGGATGTCCTGGGCGGTGCCGGCCAGGGCTGTCTGGGCGGCCTGACGCACCCCGGGGCCACTGGAGTTGAGCAGCTTCAGAACGGCCAGGCGTTCGTCTTCCTCGGTCGCGATGCGCCGGCCGGTGTCCAAGAACGCCTGGATCTGCGCGTCCGAGCCAACCAGCACCTGCTCGGCGGCTGCCCTGAGGGCCTTTCCGCCCGTCTTCCACGCCGCGACGGCCTCGCCGCGCGGGCCAAGCGTCGCACCCGGGGCGTCCGCCGCGACGGCAGGCGCCGCCAGCAGCCCCGTGGTCAAGGCGAGCGCGGTGGTGGCCGCTGTCAGATAGCGGGTCAGCAGCCTCCAGGACGGTGAATTGCGGCGACTATGAGCTATTCGCTCCGTCATATCCCCTCGAAAGTAGATCGGTTGCGGACCGGAGCATGCTCGCCGCCCCGGCCGCCGCATAATCCCACACAATCAACCCCGTCGAGCCGTCGGCGAACAGTTGGGCGATATGACGGGTCCACGCAGATCACCATGATTCGGTGACGATCAGTCACTATCACCCTTTTTGGGGCGGTTTGCTTGCAAGTTACATGACAATCTCGCTCGTACGGCACACTCAGGTGATATCAATAGGCCACCGGCTCCGCCTCTGGCCCATCGGTTTCCCGCAGCCAGCCGCAGGGCCAGCGCGGCAGCCGCAGAACCGAGGTTGCCACACCACATGTCCAAGAAAAGGGGGAACAGAGCCCAATGAGGGCCTCTTCGCGACTTATCGCCGCAACAGCGGCAACATTCCTCTTGTCAGTGCTGCCCGGCACGGTAGGGGTCTCCCAAGCCGACGCCGCCTCACCGTCCTCGGCCGCCGGCGCCGTCGAGGACTTCTCCTACCCCGATGCCGCGCAGATCCTCGCCGAGCGGGGCATCCTCCTTAAGCGCGGCAACGGCAACATCACGCTTGCCGCCTGCGCCGCAGGCTCCGGCCAGATCACGGTCAAGGCCCGCGGCGCGAGCGACATATGCTTCCAAGCCACCGGCAGCCGCGGCTACCTGAGCCTCGAGATCCCCCGGGCAACCGGCATCCACGGCGACGGCACCCACGACGTCACCGCCAACGTGACCACCAACGGCGAGACCAGCACGGTCAGCGTCAACAAGAACCTCTGGACCGCCATCGGCGAGGCAGCCGACCCCGAGGGCCGCGAGGGCACCCTCGTGGAGATCACCTCCACCGGTCCCGCAGGGCCCGCCACCGGCCCCGCTCCCGAACAGCCCTTCGCGGCCAAGCTCGCCATCGGCACCGACAAGCGCTCCTGCACCGGCGCATTGGTCGACCCCCTGTGGGTCATCACCGCCGCCAGCTGCTTCACCGACACTCCCGACCAGGCCTCCGCACTCGCCCCGGGCGCGCCGAAGGACAAAACCACCGCCACCATCGGCCGCGGTGACCTGACCAGCACCACCGGGCAGGTGCGCGACGTCGTCAAGCTCGTCCCCCGCACCGACCGGGACCTCGTCCTGGCTCGCCTCGCCACACCAGTTACCGACATCACCCCGATTTCCCTCTCCACCACCGCGCCGATCACCGGTGAGGATCTGCAGAGCATCGGCTTCGGCCGCACCAAGACCGAATGGGTCCCCACCAAGTCCCACACCGCGACCTTTACCGTCGACACGACCGCCCCGGCCGGCATCGACCTCGCTGCCAAAACTCCCGGCGCCACCGTCTGCAAGGGCGATGCCGGCGGCCCCGTCTGGCACACCGAGAATGGCAAGCCCGCCCTCGTCGCGGTCAGCAGCCGCTCCTGGCAGGGTGGCTGCCTCGGCACCGACCCCGCCGAAACCCGCACCGGCGCCTACGCCGTACGAACCGAGGGCGTCGCCTCTTGGCTTCAGGACGTCCGCGCAGCGGAAGCAGGCTGGAAAGCCTCCGTTCTCGTCAACGGCGACAACGGTGCGCTGTACCGCGCGATCCGCCTCGCCGACGGCACCTACACAACATTCAAGGACATCCAGGCCAGCACCGGCACCACCGGCGGGGTGACGGCCTTCGCCGAAGCCGGGATCAACAATGAGACCGAGATCGTGGCCCTCGGCGGCGACGGACATCTGTGGCACTCCGTCATCTTCCCGCAGTACCCCGGATCAACTGCAGGCGTGGTCGCCCCGAAGACCGATCTGACCGGGGCCGGACGGCCGCTCGCCAACATCACGCAGGTGTCCGCCGTCTCGATCGGCTGGGAACTCCACGTCGTCGTCGTCGCCGGCGGCAAGGTGTACCACACCGTCCGCAACGCCGGCGGCAGCTGGAGCGGCTGGGGCGACGTGCAGAACGTGACAGGCCCGCTGGCCACCGTCACGACCACGGCAATCGCAAGCGTCGGGGGAGAGCTGCAGCTCGTGGCCGTCGCAGGCGGAAAGGCTTACCACACCATCCGCAACACCGCCGGCTCCTGGGCCAGCTGGGGCGACATCGCCCAGGCCGCCGGAGCCACCGGCCCGATCAGCGGCGTTACCCTCGCCGGCGAGGGCAGCGAGGCCCACGTTGCCGTACTCGTCAGCAACGGCACCCAGCAGTTCCACACCATCCGCCACGCCAACCGGACCTGGCAGCCGTTCGCCAACCTCACCGGCGTCTGGGGCACCCTCACCGCCACCTCCATCAGCGCCTCCCAGGTCGACAACCAGGTCCAGTTCACCGTCACCACAAGCGACAACCGCCTGCTGTGGACCGCCCGCAACACCGACGCCACCTGGGCTACCGTCACCGCAGTGAACCTTCAGGGCGCCACCGGTACCCACAATCGGACCGCCATCACCGGTTACATCGCGTAACACCTTCGCGACGCGCCATGCAACGAACGCCCGCGCACCCGACTCACCAAATCGGCTGCGCGGGCCGCCGGTAACTCACACAACACGAGATACACCAGTCGCTGGGCTCTGTTCCGTAATCGGTGGTAACGCTGTGTGGTGGTCACTGGAGGAGGATGCGGTGGCGGAGTAGAGGGAACCCGGCTCGGCCGTGCATCTGTCTCATGATCCGTTTGGTTCGCGTGTTGACGCCTTCGGTGCGGCCATTGTGTGAGGTTGCTCCCGGGGAGTGGACACCGGTTCATGC
This sequence comes from Kitasatospora arboriphila, assembly GCF_039528095.1. NCBI lineage: Bacteria > Bacillati > Actinomycetota > Actinomycetes > Kitasatosporales > Streptomycetaceae > Kitasatospora > Kitasatospora arboriphila. The sequence continues at coordinate 1,332 of NZ_BAAALD010000155.1, read as the reverse complement.
CGCTGCAAGGGTCAGCGTACGCGGTTGTGTGAGGTGTTGTTCGAACTCGATCGGGGTGCGGTAGCCGAGGCTGGAGTGGCGTCGGCGCCTGTTGTAGTACGAGAGCCAGCGGAACAGCTCCAGCCGGGTCTGCGTCTTGGAGAACCAGGCGCGTCCGTGCAGCAGCTCTCGCTTCAGTCCCTGGAAGAACGACTCAGCCAGGGCGTTGTCGTAGCTCGAACCGACACGTCCAGTGCTGCGCCGGATGCCGTGCCGGTGGCAGACCTCGGCGAAGGTCCTGGACATGTACTGCGATCCGTGATCGGCGTGGAAAATCACTCCGCCGACGTGGCCACCGCGGGCGGCGACGGCCATCTCGAGCGCATCGGTCACCAGCGAGGTGCGCATGTGGTCCGCGATCGACCAGCCCACCACGCGCCGCGAGCAGACGTCGATCACCGTGGCGAGGTAGAGCCACGTCCTATCGACCGGCACGTATGTGATGTCCCCGCACCATTTCGCATCGAGTTCGGCCGCGGTGAAGTCGCGGGCGACCAAGTCCGGCACGGCCGTGGCGGACCGGACCGCGATCGTGGTGCGCTTGCCGCGCCGCAGGTGCCGGCCCACGATGCTGTTGACGCGCATCAGCCGGGTCACGCGCTTGCGGTTGACCACCTGCCCGCGCGCCTGGAGCTCGGCGTGGACCCGCGGGGCACCGTAGGAACCACCGTGTGCGGCGTGGATCGAGCGGATCTCCTCGACCATCATCCGGTCGGCCGCTTCCCGCTCGGCGCGGGCTCCGGCGCCGGCCAGATGCCGGTAGTAGCCGGACCGCGACACGTTCAAGACCCGGCACAGCCGCTTCACGCCCAACAGGGCACGGTGGTCGGAGATGAAGTCCCAGCGGCGAGGGTTCACTTCACCTCGCGCGCGAAATAGGCGGCTGCTCGGCGCAGAATCTCGCGTTCCAGCTGCCACTCGGCCTCCGCCTTGCGCAGCCGGGTGTTTTCCGTCCGGAGCCTGGCGAGTTCCTCGCCCGGCGCCTCCGTGGCCTGGCCGCGCTCGCCGCGACCGGCCTGCTCGTCCGCCTGCCGTACCCAGGACCGCAGCGTCTCGCCGGTCACCCCGACGTCCGCTGCCACCGCCGAGTACGTCCGCGCACCCGCGGCCGCCCGGAACAGGGCGACGGCGTCCCTCCTGAACTCCTCCGGATACGGAGACCTACGTCCCACCTGGACATCCCTTCCTGGACCATCAAGATCCATTGTCAGGGTGTCCACTCCACAGGTTCAGCCTCACATGCGTAGTACCCGGAACGGGCGACGCCCAGGACCTCGCACAACCGCTGGACGC